>CAZIAU010000084.1:0-8878 GCA_964536755.1 uncultured Bacteroides sp.
GCCGACAGGTTTCCCGGCTTTTATCATTCCTGTGATGGCATCCTCAACAAGTGGAAGCACTGTTGAACCGGCTCCTTCAAAAGCCCATGTGGAAAGGTTCTTGGCAGCACCAAAACCTCCAGGGAAGAGTAGTCCGTCAAAATCGTCGGGATTAAAATCTTTCAGGTCGTGAATGTTTCCACGGGCAATCCTGGATGATTCAACAAGTACGTTCCTTGTTTCCTTCATCTCCTCACCCGTGATATGATTGATCACATGGTACTGTTCAATATCAGGGGCAAATATCTCGTATTTACAACCATTCCTGGCTATGGACAACAGACTGAGGGTAGCTTCATGGATTTCGGCGCCGTCAAAGACGCCACATCCTGACAACACAACGGCGAACTTTTTCATTGGTGATAGTTTTAATGATAAATATTAATATAATTCTTGAAACAGAATATTTATTTGTGCTAATTTATGGAAATCCAATGTCTTTATCCATGCAGAACCAATTCTATCGAACATTTATCGCTGTACCGGTAAGGTGAAGGATTTCTGGAAGCCCGAAAGGAGTTAATGGAATTGCTGGAAGAAGAACGGATCAGCTGGGTGCATCCTGATAAATATCACGTAACCATCAGGTTTCTGGGAGATACAATCGTTTCCAGTACGCAGGTAATAAGCGCCGCCCTGGAGAAACAGATAAACACCCCTCGGAAGTTGTATATAAATTTTGACCGGCCTGAGAGTTTCGGCCCGTTAAAAAAACCAAGGGTTATCTGGGTGGGATTTGAGCAGAACTCTGTGTTTGAATCTTTGAAATTCGAGGTTGACCTGGCACTGGAGTCCTGCGGATTCCCAAAAATCAATCAGCCCTTAAGGGCTCATCTTACACTGGGCAGGGTGAGGAACAAACTGACAGAAAGGGATGAATATTACCAGGCGATTAAATCTATGACGAACAGGTTCAGGGAGCAGGTCCGGCTGGATAAATTAGTGTTTTACCGAAGTGAACAGGGCCCTGAGGGACCAATTTATACACCTCTTTTTCAGAAGGATTTTATGCCCGGGTAGTGAGACCCGGACTCAGTCCCTCTTGATCTCGAGGAGCAGATCATCCTTCATAACAGAGTCATTTTTCTTAACGAAAACTGTTTTAACGGTCCCCGAAACGTGACAGGAGATCTCGTTCTGCATCTTCATTGCCTCCAGAATTATGATTGATTCACCCTGTTTCACTTCAGAACCTTCTTCCACCAGGATATCAATGATCTTCCCGGGCATAGGAGCCTCAATGTTAACCGGCGATAAGGAGTCGCTCTGTTTTTCAAGATATTTTCTCCGCTTAAGAGAGATAGGAGTTTCTACTGTGAAAGAATGCCAGACCCCGTTAATCATTATGGTGTACCGGTTCTGATTCTTCTCGATAACATCCAGCATGTATTTTTTATTCTTCCAGACAATATATGAAAATCCGTCAGGATCCTCACGAAGCTTGATCTCAACCTGCTTTCCCTGGTATTTTACTTTCTTTTCCAGGGGTTTATTGAATTCATAAGCCTTGTTGGCCGAGCTCAGTGCAATGAGTTTTGTCGATTCTTTTATTTTCCCTTCCCGTGCCATATTGGATGCTAATTTAGCGTAACCGTTTGTTAAGTACCCACGGGGCAATTTCCTTCCCCTTTTCTACATACAGAGGTTTATCTTCATGTTCATGCACTTCCCTTGCATAATCATAGACTGCATAGAAGGCGGCCAGCATCACTTCGTCGGGTTCCTGGTGATAATGTATCTTTAATTCGTTACTTATGAATGAAGTATTGAATTTCCCTTTCCTGAAGTTTGGGTTTTGAAGTACTGCCCTGCAGAATGCAAGAGTGGTCCTGGTCCCCCTGATCCAGAATTTGCGTATGGCCATACTTGATAATTGCAAAGCCTTTTCCCTGTCTTCGGCATGAATGATCAGCTTGGCGATCATCGAATCAAAGTAAGGAGTGATCACAGAGCCATCTCTTACACCAGTATCCACCCTGATATTTTCACTTTCGGGCCAGGAGATTTTTTCAATGGTACCAAGGCTGGGTGAAAATCCGGACTGAACATCCTCAGCATTTATTCTCCATTCAATGGCCCAGCCTTTTATTTTTATATCTTTTTGAGAGAAGGCCAGCTTTTCTCCCTCGGCGATCCTGATCATCTGTTCAATCAGGTCGATCCCTGTTACCATCTCCGTTACAGGGTGTTCTACCTGGATCCGGGTGTTCATCTCCATGAATGTGAAATTGTTCTGATCATCCAGGAGAAATTCAACTGTGCCGGCTGAATAATAGTTAACCGACCGGGCAATCCTGACGGATGCTTCTCCCATCTTTTTTCTGAGTGCTTTATTCAGGGCCGGGGATGGAGATTCTTCAAGCAGTTTCTGGTGTTTTCGCTGGACCGAACACTCCCTTTCTCCCAGGTGCACCACATTCCCGTGCTTGTCGGCCAGGATCTGGAATTCTATATGCCGTGGTTCATTTACAAATTTTTCGAGGAAGAGTTCCGGATTATTGAAGGCTTTTTCAGCTTCCTTCGTTGCCAGATTGAACATCCGTTCGATATCCTTCTCTTTTGTGACCACCCGCATGCCGCGTCCGCCGCCACCCGCAGAGGCTTTCAGGATCACCGGGTAGCCTATCTTGCCGGCTATCCTCCTGGCTTCTTCAGCGTTTGAAACAGATCCCTTGCTTCCACCCAGAAGAGGCACATTACTTTTTTTTGCCAGATCTTTGGCGATGGTCTTATTGCCCATTCGATAAATTGCATCGTGCGAGGGGCCGATGAAAATAATCTTTTCCTCCTCGCATCGCCTGGCGAAATCGGGATTTTCAGCTAAAAAGCCATATCCTGGATGAATAGCATCCACCTTATGTTCCTTCGCATTGTAAATGATCCGTTCAATATCCAGGAATTCGGGAAGATTGTCGTCATAGGATTCAGTAAAGTCAATGATCTCATCTGCTTCCTCCAGGTACCATGCATTGGGTTCTTTGGATGTTTTGATCACGAAGGATCTGATTCCCATTTTTTTTGTGGTACGGATAATTCGGATCGCTATCTCTCCGCGGTTGGCTATAAGTATACTCTTAATCTTCATCTGCGAAAATTAAAGCGGAATATTGCCATGTTTTCTGGCAGGATTATTCATAAATTTATTTTCCAGTGCTTCAAATGCACGGATCAGTTTCAACCGTGTCCGGGCAGGATCGATCACTTCGTCGATAAATCCTCTTTCATCAGCAACATAGGGATTGGCGATCTCATTTCGGTATTTTGCTGCAAGTTCCTTTTTCATCTTCACAGGATCGTCCGATGATTCAAGTTCTTTACGATAGAGAATGGCAACAGCCCCCTCGGGACCCATTACTGCAATTTCAGCAGTTGGCCAGGCAAAATTGAAATCACCTCCCAGGTTCTTACTGTTCATGACACAATATGCTCCTCCATATGATTTTCTCATAATTACAGTGATCCTGGGCACGGTGGAGTCGGCAAAAGCATAAAGCATTTTGGCACCGTGACGGATAATCCCGTTATGTTCCTGATCCACGCCCGGGAGGAATCCCGGCACATCTTCAAGGATCAGCAAAGGTACATTGAAAGCATCGCAGAACCTTATAAAACGGGCACCCTTGGTGGAGGAGTTGATATCCAGTGTTCCGGCCAGAACCTTAGGCTGATTTCCAATAATACCGATCACTTTACCATCAAGCCTTGCAAAACCCACTACCACATTCTGTGCATAATTTTCAGAGATCTCAAAAAAGGAGCGTTTGTCCACGATAAGGTTTATCACGTCCTTTACATCGTATGGTTTATTGGCGTCATCGGGTACAACCTCCCTGAGTTTTTCATCGATATCCCTGGTTTCATCCTCGGAAAGCTCCATTTCAGGAGGATTTTCCATATTATTGGCAGGAAGATATGAGAGAAGCTGACGAACTCCCATCAGGGTATTCTCCTCATCTTCATAAACCATTTGAGCTACACCGCTTTTCTTGGAGTGGACCTCCGCACCACCCAGGTCATTTAAAGAAACGTCCTCGTTAAGTACTTCTTTCACAACATTGGGACCTGTAACGAACATGTAGCTGGTCTGGTTGGTCATAAACACGAAGTCGGTAATTGAAGGGGAGTAGACAGCGCCTCCCGCGGCCGGACCCATGATCACTGATATCTGCGGTATTACACCTGAAGACTGAACATTCCTGTAAAATATCCCTGCATATCCTGCAAGGCTGGCAACCCCTTCCTGGATCCTGGCACCTCCCGAGTCAATAAGACCTATCACCGGAGAACCCATTTTCAGTGCCATATCCTGGATCTTCATGATCTTGGCTGCATGAACTGACCCCAAAGAGCCTCCCATGACGGTAAAGTCCTGTGCATAGGCAAAAGCCAGCCTGCCCCGGATCATTCCGTGACCTATGATCACTCCGTCTCCGTAAGTCTGCTTTACCTTTCCAAAGCCGGTATCTTCGCGATCGGCTGTGACATAGGCATCTATCTCTTCAAAAGTATCTTCGTCAAAAAGTATTCCGAGTCTTTCCCAGGCGGTAAGTTTACCCTTGGCATGTTGTTTCCCTTCAGCTTTGGCATCGTGCTGGCTTTCATAAACCTGCTGCCTTTTAAGGAATCGGGTAAAGTTTCTTCCTTTAACATCCATACGTTAGATCGTATTGCTAAATAAGACCCATCAAGGTAAAAAAAGTTTTCAAGGCCTCATAATCATGGGTGCAAAACTATAAATAAATATCAATTTCCGAATCCAAACAGGATTTGTTGGTCATTGGCCTTTGCTGTTTCAATCCACTTTTCCGGTATGCAATGCCAGTTATCCATGATGACCGGCCTGTAAATATCATTTTCTTTCAGGTGTTGCATAATAAAGTAACGCAGGTCCTTATCGGTGGACCATACGACCCTGTCACTTAGCTCTTCAGCGGGAATACCTATTCCCCGGGTAAGGTGCCCGCCACCGCCGTTGGCTCGATAAGAGTTGACAGCAACACGATACGTCCTGTTCTCACTGAAAGGATTCCCGTTTGAAAATCTATGGATGCTTACCCGGTCGCCAGCAGGGTGCCCGACGTCGACAGTGTAATCGATGCCCGCAGCGGATGAGAAATTATAGTAAGGATTGGTAAGCCTGCCCGGCGATTCGTCACTGAAAAGAAGAAGATGGTCCGCCGGACCGGTCATGGTGTTGAACCACAGGCCCGCTGCAAATTCCAGGAACATATCTATCTCCTTTCCGGTGAGCTTTAAGGTGTAAAGCATATTTTCGAACCTGTAAAGCTTGAACATGTCGGAAACCAGTAAGGGGCCTTTTTTAAGTTTTGCTGAAAGGGAGAGGGGAGAGGTAAATGAGAGGTCGGCCCCGGATAACTCAAGTTGAATACTGTGTATCAGCGACATCATGGAAGAGGGCCCGAAAAGAGCATCCACTCCTGACATCTCCTCAGTAAGCCAGGTAATGGTGTCGCTCAGGTATTGGACTATTTTGTCATATTCCGGTGTAAATTGTGTAAGGAATTCAACCGAGGGAGGAAACCTGTTCATGGGAATAATGGCCGCGTGGATTTCCTTCTTTCCGTTCTCAGTAAATGTAATTGTTGCTTCACCTGCAAAGCGGGCGTGACTCCCCGGGTCAACCACAAGGATACTGTCCCCTTCAGAGTTTTCGACCCGGATGATTGAGGCACGGTGATCATGTCCCGCAAATATCACATCAAAACCGGGTACCTGTTCGGCCACCAGTACCGCCGCATTTTCATTAAGGTATTGTTCGCTGGCACCCCCGAGGCCGGCATCAGTCCCGGAATGGAATAAACCTACTATCAAATCAGGATTTTCATGTTCCCTGATCCTGGGAATCCACTCGCCGGCAGTTTCCACCATATCTCTGAATTCCATACCCGGCCAGAGACTTTCCGGCAGCCAGCCTGGAATTCCTGGTGTAATAAGCCCCAGAACGGCTATTTTTTTTCGACCGGCGTTCAGGACGGTATATGGTTCAAAACAGGGATCTCCCGAGTAAGCACTGACTGCATTGGCAGCAAGCCAGGGAAAATTGAATTCATCCCGGACCCTGTTATATACGGCCGGCCCGGTTTCAATATCATGGTTTCCCACAGTACCTGCAACATATCCCATATAATTCATGACCCGGGCTGATAAATGGGACCCGGATGTGTCAATAAAGTTATAGTAGTAGACAGTGGGCTGTCCCTGCAGGAGATCACCGTTGTCAAGCAGGAAGAACAGTGTATCACGCCTGTTTCTTTGCTGACCTGCATAAGTATATACATGTGAAAGGGAATGATCGGATGGATATCCATTGATAAAATCATAAGGATAAATCATACCGTGCACATCAGTTGTGACTACCAGCCTTAACACAGGCTGATCGGTGTTGCAGGCGGGTAATAACAGGACCAATATGAATATAATGTTAATGGACAGTAGCTTCATGGTCAGTTTAATTTCGTACAGGTAACAATTATTAAGCGATCCGGGCATGAATTGTTCACAAAAAGCCATATTAATTAAGAAAATCTGACCTGTTGAAAAGAATAATCATCAGGTGTAACCGGGAATAACATTGATTGTGGTAAAGTCACAGATAAATAAGCTTCAAATCATAAATATCTGCAAGTGAATTGGCTAATAAAAATGTGGATGTCAGAAATTGAACAATGCCTGAGAATAAATCGACATATATCGATAAAAAATCGGAATTAACCAATAAATACACACATAAATCTCTACTGTGAATTCGTGAACATTAAAATGGGAGCGGTTATATTTACCAAAAATCTAATAGCTATGAAAAAGAATATTTCAATTATTACTCTTTTAGGTGGATTTACACTGCTGATCGCAGGAGCTTTGATCCTGAGCAGTTGTGAAGGTCCCATGGGACCGGCCGGACCACAAGGTCCTGCTGGAGCAGATGGTGTTGATGGTGTTGATGGTAAAGATGGTACAAATGGTATTGATGGTATTGATGGTACAAATGGTACGGATGGTACCGACGGGGTGGACGGGAATGCAGTTTGTCTCGAATGTCACAATCTTACTGTAAAAAATGCTATCTCCGCAGACTATGAGACATCGGGTCATGCGTTAGGAGCTGCCGTTTCACATGCTGGTGGTAATCCTGATTGTGCAATGTGCCATTCAAATGAAGGTTTTATAGAGACGCAATGGACCGGCATGGATACGACTGCTGCCGAAATCGCAATTCCTACCCGCATTGGGTGTAAAACCTGTCACGATTTCCACGAATCACTTGATTTTGAGAATGAACCCAATCATGCCATTCGCGCATCTGATCCTGTAACTTTGCTTACAAACGGTGAAGAAGTTGAATTTGAAGCTAATCCGGAGTCCAATCTCTGTATGAATTGCCATCAGGCAAGAAGAGCCGCACCAGATGATGCAGACGGAGATGCACCTTTTTATGTTAATAGTACCCACTGGGGCGCACACCATGGCCCACAGGCGAACCTCCTGAACGGAGACGGCGGTTATGAGTTTGGTGTGGTCCTTTCTGCTTCAAGTCCCCACGAATCTGTTGCCAGTTGTGTTATGTGTCATATGGATGAAAGCAGTCATACTTTCATGCCTGAAGATGCAGCTTGTTTAAAGTGTCACGGATCAGTTCCAGCTTCAGATGATATTGAAACGCTGCTGGCTGATCTTCAGACCGCCCTGCAAACTGCCGGATTGCTTGATGCGGAAGCAGGAATTGTTGTTGATACATTCGGGTCCGATTCTGCAGGCGCACTCTGGAACTACCTGCTTATTGAGGAAGACCGCAGCATGGGTGTTCATAATCCTGCATATGCAAAGAATCTGCTGAATAATTCAATCAATGTATTCCAGTAAGCAGGATATTTAAGTAATTATTTAAAAATCAAGTATGAGGGGCTGCATCGATAGGTGCGGCCCTTTCTGCATTCTGGAATGTCCTGACCAGTATGATACTCAGCCTGTTTCGCTGATCTTTTTCAGACGGGAATAATCGACGACCTCGATAGATTTGCCATCCATCTTGATCAGGCCTTCCTCGTTGAATTCCCTGAGCATCCGGATGACGGTCTCAGAACTCATCCCGGAGAGTTCGGCCAGCTCCTTCCGCGTGAGGGGAAGGTCGAATTCGTTATTCTTAAAGATCCGGTCGGAGAGGCATAACAATATATCAGCCAGTCTTCCGAATGCCTGTTTAAAGGTGAGGCAGAAAAACCTGCCGTATATCTGTATGCTATTGGCACTGAGAATATCGATGATTTCCTTCATGAAATCCTGGTTTTGTTCCATCAGGTGCCTGAAGGCCTTGACATCAATCTGCCTGATCTCCGATTCAGTATAAGCTGTAGCCGAATAAGGAAAGTTGGAATATTCTTCAGAGATGGCGGCAAGTCCCAGGAAATTCCCGTCAGGGACAACCCTCAGTACAAGGGCATTTGACCCGTTCTCCAGGAATACCTTGGCCAGTCCCTTCTCCATGTACATCACATGGGAAACAAAACCCCCCTGCTTGCAGATCACCTCTCCCCTGCGGTATCGTATTTTTACAGAGTGGGTATCCAGGAACTCATTCTCCTCATCTGTTAACTTTTCAAAACAACGGCATTGGTGGTAACTTAGGGTGCAACCTGAAAACCTTGCTGCCTCATCCATGGGATCTGTTTCAATTAAGAGATCAAATATACAAAAGAATCATAAAAAACACTGATCTGAATCAGAAAATTAATACATTCAGATCAGTTCAATGATAAGGATATTACCATGCATTTTTCTTTGGCAATTTCCCTAAAAACAGCAACCTTTACAGTCTTATATA
>CAZIAU010000085.1:0-8736 GCA_964536755.1 uncultured Bacteroides sp.
CCACATCCTTCAGAACAGGGTGAAACCGCTCATCACCGGAGTATTTCACTACCAATGCCGGAAAATAGTCATACATGGCATGCAAAAGCTCCAGCAGGTTAGGCTCCAGGAACTGCCACTCGATGGATTGCAGGATGGCATCGTATGAGTTATGGAGGGTGGAAAGAATGAAATCAGAACTCAGGAACAGGGGCAGATCACTGCTGTATAATCCAATGAAAGCACTGGCCCAGTCATATGACCCGAGCCGTTCAGAAACCATAAAAAAGTTATTCCTCAGTAGTTCATTTTCATCTTTCGTGAACTGATAACGGCTGTCCAGAGAATCATACCACGGTATCTCCGAAAGATTGGCCGGATATTGCCTGGTTGAATAATAAGTGGTTTTGGGAGGATTATCGCCCAGAAACTCCTGAACACTATAGTCCGTATGATCTTCAAGAAACTGAATGTAATCGTCAGGAGAAAATGAGCTTTGGGCATTGATCAGCGCTGAACATGACAGTATCAGCAATATTACCTGAAAAAAATTCGTTTGCTTTTTCATATTGCTGGGTTAGATATACAAGATACACAATACAAGTTAATTAATATTAAATAGATGCATTCTGCCAAGAAAGGGTTGCGCTCTGCTGTTATTCCGTAAAAAACTTTAATTTTATTGGTTCAATCCAATATGAAAGATTTACACAGATATTATCGTATCAAGGGATCACCGGAAGAGATATATGCCGCTTTAACAAATCCTTTTTCCATCACACTGTGGACTGGTGGTAAAGCAGAAATGAAAGAAGAACCGGGATCTGAATTCTCCCTGTTTGATGGAGATATTGCAGGTGTGAACCTTGAATTTGAAAAGAATTCCAGGATCGTCCAGGAATGGTTTTTCGGTGAACAGGAAAAAAAATCAATTGTGACAATTTCTCTTCGACCGGACAGACATTTTACAAAGATAGAACTCCATCATACCAATATCCCTGACGAAGCTTTCGAAGAGATTGCTTATGGATGGGATGCCTATTATTTTGGCGGATTGAAGGAGTTTTTTGAACTGTAATCAGTATGGTTTTCAAAAAACTTGTTTTCAGCATTTTCCTTGCCCTGACAATAATTGGGGGGTTTGGAAGGGATCTGGATGAGATCAAGCGCAGCGGTAAGATCTATGTGGCATTTACAGCTGATGATCTGAAGAATATCAATCACGACCTGGCAATTGAATTTGCCAGGTATCTGAATGTTGAGTTGATTGAGGTGGAAATCGAATGGGATGAGGCTTTCATGAAGAATGGTGTTATACCTCCCGGCCTCAAGACCGATCCCGGCCTCAACTATACTCCCGATGCTTTAAAAAAGGCCGATATCATTTGCTCCACCTTTACTATCATTGATTGGCGAAAAAAAATCTTTGGTTTTGCCAAAACTCTGGAGTCTGCCGAATTGCTGATGATCCCTAAGGAGGAGGAAAGCCCCCGGGGTTATGAAGATCTCAGGGACAAAAAGATAGCATTTATGGGTTCCACTACTATTGAAACCCATCTAAAAGAGATCAATTCATCTGTGGGTAATTCCATAGGGCTAATTTCAACGGAAAGCAGTGCAGAAACCATTCAACTGCTTCTGAATGAAGATGTTTATGGCATTGCCCTGGATGCCGATGAGGCTCTGGCTTTCAATTCAAGCCATGGACAGAAATTTAAGATCGCATTCCCTATAAGTAATATTTCCCGGTCTGCATGGGCGGTAGAAAAGAACAACCCCCTTATTCATGAGGTGGAGAATTTCTTTGAAACCATTATCAGCAATGAAGTTCTTGATGAGATCTTTTACAGGTGGTTCCGGATCACATATTCAGCTTACAGGAATCAACTGAGCAAAAACCTCAGGCTTGAACGTTATCATCGTGACCTGGATGAAATATTATCATCGGGGAAACTGGTTGTTGCTCTCAGGAACCGGAATTTTATTTACAAGGAGAACGGACAGAAACAATTTATGCATGCCCTTGCAGAAGAATTTGCCGACTATCTTGGTGTTACCCTCGAATTTGTAATTACTCCCTATTTTGGAAAATACTGGGAAACCAGGGATGGAATTATTGTAAGGGACTCGGCATATACACCCGAATGGTTTAACTATTTTGACCTTGCCTGCGAAGTTATTGCTCCACTGGATTGGCGGACCAACAAAGTCAATCTGGTTGGTGTTTATCCATCAGACTACGTTGTTGTGGCAAAAAAAGGGACCCGCATCAATTCCATGGAAGACCTTAAACAGCTCACCGGGGTTACTTCAAAAGAATCCGTGTATGAAGATAAATTACGGGAGAACGATGTCACGAATTTCTATTATGAATTACCAAATAATTTTCTGCCCGATGTGGTATCTGGAAAGGCAGATTATACTATTGTCTACAATGCCTTTTATGAGCTTTCCGATTATCCCGGACTTGAGGTTAAATTAGAGCTGGGACAGCTTGATGTGAGCTGGGCCCTCCGGAAAGATCAGCCCGAGCTTCAAAAGCAGGTGGAGGAGTTCATTGACCGGTCCCGTCAGCAGGGATTGATCGGGATCCTCCTGAAAACCCTGAGGGGAAATACTCTTCAATCTCCCGAAGCTTTCATAAACAGCTATTATGAGAGTTTTCAGACCGGTCAGTTGCCATATGTGAATTATGGTGCAGATGACGGCCTTCCACAGGAAGATGTTTTTTCCATTTTCCAGGATCGAAAGGGATATCTCTGGTTTGGCACCAACTCGGGTGCGGTACGGTACAACGGCAGGGAAATGATCGTATATAATCATGAACAGGGACTTCCCGGAAACTCTGTAAGAGATATTAAACAGGACAGTAGCGGTATGATGTATTTTGCTACAACCAGCGGCATTGCAAAATTCAATGGAGATACAACGGAAGAGATTCTTCTGGGAGAGGTTTCATTTAATAAAATATTTATCGATTCCAGAGATAACAGATGGTTCATGGGCGATGATGGTGTCTACCAGGAGAGCCCCGAAGGCGATATCAGGTATCTGAATTCAGAATTTTCAATATTGCCCAATACCGTATATAATATAACTGAAGATCCTGAAACCGGACACCTGCTGCTGGCAACTGTCATCGGAGTGTTTTTGTATGATACGGATAATGAAAAGATTACCCAGCTTAGTAATACGGACAGTTATTCCCTGTACATTGATGCCAACGACAGTATCTGGATCTCTACCAGGGAGGGTTTGTACATTACACAGCTTTCAGAATTTATTAGAAATCCCTATGACGCATACTCCCGGAATCTTAATAAAAGCCTTCGGTTCCCGGTAAATATTATTTCTGACATTACGACTAACAGATTCGGATCTGTCTGGCTGGTTACCGATTCAAGGATCCTGCAGGTAATTTCCACGGATGAAAAACCTATTGTTTACGAACAGGAAATCGGGATCAAGAATAATAAGATCCTGTCATTTCTTATTGACAAGGAAGATAATATCTGGATCGGTTTTTCCGGAGGCCTTCAGCGGCTTACCAACCGCAAAGGGCTCAGAAACTTTTATCCGGCCACCATAAACAGTTATATCTATTCAGTATTCCAGGATAAACGTGAACGTATCTGGATCACCTCCGATAACGGGATATTCTATTTTCAAAATGATCAGCTGGTCAATTTCACACCTCAGACAGGATCGGCTAACATTAAATTCACCGGAACCATACTTCCTAACGATAACATCCTGCTTGCCAACAATGAAGGTCTGTATGAGGTTAGCCATTATAATCTTGAAATATTGAGGCATACCCCTTTCAGCCAGGTCTCACTCACACTTGAAAATATTTTTGTGACCAGCAAAGGAGAGATATTTCTCCTTACGGGGATTAGTGGTATTATTTACTACTTTCCTGATTTTTATTCTCAACCGGTAGTTCTGAAAAATAAATATACCTCCAACATTTTTCAGCTTATTGAGTTTGACGGCAGGATAATAGGCGGCAACAGTTCTGGCTTTGTAACCTTTAACGGAACAGATTTTGAATTACTTCAGGATACAGATTGCGATATATGGTCCCTGCGAAAAGACGGTGATAAAGTATGGGTTGGGACCGACTGTGGCATTGGATTGGTTACTGATGGGCGTTTGGATCAGATGGAACTTTCTGGATTGGACAGGGATCTTGTTATCAAATCGATTATCCCGGCAAAAAACAGGAATTACCTCTGGGTGGGAACCAATAGAGGTTTTAGTTATTTCAATACAAATTCCCATGAATTTGAGTTTACTATCAATACCATGGATGGACTCAGCGGCGATGAAATTACGCCGGGCGGGCTATTTATAGATCACAATGATCTTTTATGGGCCGGTACCTATCACGGTTTATCCAACTTCAACATCAGAGCTAAATCAAACCGTGCTTATTCTCCTGTTTGCTATATTGAAAAAATGTATATGAACGGGGATCTGGTTGAAGAAATACCCGGACAGGTATTTTCACACAATGAAAACAACCTTGTTTTTGAAATCAGTGCACTCTCATTTTCTGATGAAGCATCAATAGAGTATGAATATTATTTGCGCGGCACGGCGAATAAATATTCCTCATACCACCGCGGAAGCGAATACAGGGCCTATTATAATAACCTTCCTCCAGGCAAATACGAGTTTATTTACAAAGCGAAAGGGAAGAATAATATCTGGGGCTATTCCGAAAAGTATGAATTCACCATTCGTAAAGCCTGGTTCAACACCTGGATTTTCCGGATCGTACTGATCCTGATCTTTATATTCTTCACGTACCTCTTCTATATCATCAGGATTAGCGCCATCAAAGCCCAGAAGAACAGGCTGGAACAGCAGGTCAGGCAGCGGACCCATGAACTGGAAGTAGCCAATACGGAGATTGAGGCGCAACGGGATTTTGCACGGAATCAGAGGGACCATATCGCTCATCAGCAAAAATCCATCATGGACAGCATCACCTATGCCCAGACTATTCAGAATTCATTACTGCCCTCAGCCAAAATCCTGAAGCAGTTATTGCCAGAACATTTTATACTCTTTAAACCAAGAGATATTGTAAGCGGCGACTTTTACTGGGTGCGCGACCAGAAAGATCACTTTTATATTGCAGCTGCCGATTGTACCGGACACGGTGTACCGGGAGCTTTTATGAGCATGCTCGGCATGGCGCTGATGAATGAAATCATAAATAAACAACCTGACATAGATCCAAAAGAGCTGCTAAATGAATTGCGTAACCAGATAATTATCACCCTTCACCAGAAAGGAGATCCCGGTTCGGCAAAAGATGGTATGGACATTGTGGTATGTAAGATCAACCGTAAGAATCTGAATATGCAGTTTGCCGGGGCCAATAATTCACTCTATCATATCAGGGATGGTAAGCTTACAGAATATAAGACTGATAAGATGCCTGTTTCCATCCATCTGGTAATGAAACCATTTAAAGGTCAGCAGATCCAATTGAAGAAGGGGGACGCCATATACTTATATTCAGACGGTTATGCCGATCAGTTCGGTGGCCCGGAAGGCAAAAAATTCAAGTACCGTGCTTTAAAGGAACTCCTTGTATCAAATTGGGATAAAGCGATGCACAGTCAGGAACTTCTGCTGGACAACTCTTTCGAGAACTGGAAAGGGGATATGGAACAGATTGATGATGTTGTGATCATTGGATTAAGATTCTGAAACCTACTGTAACTTTTTTTGCACCCTCTCCGTCCTACCCCTGAATCAATACAAATCCATCAGAATGCAACGAGCATTTATTTTTTTTATAGCATGTATAATGGTCTTTCCCATATACGCACAACAGGAGAAATCAGTCCCTTCAGCTGATAAAACCAGGGAATCAGTTGAAGCTCCCGAAGCAGTTGAAGCTCCCGAAGCAGTTGAAGCTCCGGCAGAGATCGAAGTGCCGGAATCACCCGACAATACGAGAGTTACACTGGGACAAAATGAAGTTCTTATCGTAGAGGATAGGGGAGACACAGTAAAAGTTAAACTGGGCTCCAGGGGCGTGAATATAGTCGAGGGAGAAGATGGCACAGAGATTAAGATCCTGGATATGCAGGACGAAGGGTCCGATAAAAAGTCATCTGAATCGAAGAACCGAAAAAAGAAATTCAAACCCCATTTTGCCGGATTTGAAGTGGGTCTGAATAATTATCTGAATGCCAATCACGAAATGAGCCTGCCCCAGGGTAGTGAATTTATGGACCTGAATACCGGACGATCCTGGAATTTCAATCTGAATATTCTCGAATATGGCCTTGGTTTCGGTACCGATAAAATAGGAGCCGTTACCGGTTTGGGATTTGAATGGATAAATTATGTTTTTGACGCTGACAACAGCATTACTAAAAATGAACAGAATGTAATTATCAGCTATACACCCCAGGGTGAGGGAAGTGTTGTTAAATCCAAACTTAACATGACTTATCTGACCGTTCCACTTCTGCTTGAACTGCAAATACCGGCAGGCAAGAAAAGAATCCATCTTTCAGGGGGATTAATCGGGGGGGTAAAAGTTGCCTCAAATACGAGGATCAAGTATGCTGATCCGAAAGCCAAAGAGAAAATCAAGGATGACCTCAACCTGGCACCGCTGAGGTACGGCGCAACGGTTCGTATCGGCTACAGGGCGATCAACCTTTTTGCGAACTATTATCTTTCACCGCTTTTCACAGGGGCATCAGACCCGGAATTGTATCCCCTCAGTGTTGGCCTTACCGTTATCCCGTTCTAAAGCATTATCATACTACCGTGGGACCGGTCAGTTTTGGGATTTTTCCAGGCTGACCGGTTTTTTTGCGGGTTCCCGAAAATATTAACTTTGTGCAAATATTAATTTCCTTCTCATGAGACTGCTTCTGATCAGTAATTCAACCAACCCAGGCGAAGCTTACCTGGATTACCCTAAATATAATATTCGTGATTTCCTGGGGGAAAAACCCCTCGATTGTCTTTTTCTGCCTTACGCGGGAGTTACTGTAAGCTTTGACGATTACGAAACCAGGGTAAAGGAGAGATTTGCCGGGGTGGGTCACCGAATCCACTCTATTCATCATACTTCAGATCCTTTTCGGGCGGTAGAAGAGGCAGAAGCTATAGTTGTGGGTGGAGGCAACACTTTCCAGCTGATAAAAATGATCCAGGATAATGGTCTTATTGAACCGGTTAGGAACAAAGTTCTTGCAGGCACCCCCTATATCGGATGGAGCGCTGGCAGCAATGTCGTCTGCCCAACCATTCGTACCACCAACGACATGCCTATTCTTGAACCACAGGGTTTCCATTCTTTTAACCTTGTCCCGTTCCAGATTAACCCGCATTATACTGAAAAAAATCCTCCCGGGCACGCTGGAGAAACCCGGGAAGACAGGATCATGGAATACCTTGCTGTAAATCAGTCCGATACTGTTTTAGGATTAAGAGAGGGATGTATGTTTATTGTTGAAGGTAACAGGATGAGTCTGATCGGAAAACATTCAGTACGGTTGTTCAGGAACAACGAAGTCCCTGTCGAATTGGATGAACGATACGATTTTAGTGAATTTCTCAGTTAGCTATGGGAAAACTGGCCAGGATCATATTTGAATACCTGATCGCATTTTTGCTGATTTCATTGCTGTTGATGGCCATCGTAAGTGTGGTGGTTGTTAAGTTCCGGGGTGATGATTTAAAGTCATTCGTCATGCATCAGTTGAACGACCGGTTGGATACAAAAGTTTACGTGGAGGAAGTCAATCTTAAGATTCTCCAGAAATTCCCCAGCACTTCAATTGAGATAAAGAATATTACTCTCTGGTCAAGCCATAATTTCGATGTCCGATCATTTGATCGTACCGGCGCAGATACACTTCTTACTGCCGAAACAGTAAACATAAGCTTCAATATTTTTGGATTGATCCGTAAACGGTATAATATTCGCCAGCTGGAAATTCAAAACGGTTCCCTTCACATGTTCACAGACATGTCAGGAGAGGTAAATTATAAAATGATATACGGCGACAAAGCAAAAGACCAGCAGGAACAGCAGATAAACCTTTCACAGTTAAAAATCAACAACTTCGATATATTCCTGGATAACAGGGTCAAACAACTGACCTCTGAGGGAAATATTGAACAGTTGGATCTGAACGGCAGGTTCTCCAGTAAAAACACCCAGATTAAAGGCTCTCTCACAGGAAATCTGGAAGAAATTACCAACAAAGGAATACTCTATACCTCGAACCGGGAAATCCAATTAAGACTCAACCTGAATGTTTTAGATTCACTTTTCAGCATAAAAGCTGCACGGCTTCAAATTGACAGGATCCAGGCAGATTTAGACGGGACGTTTAAAGTGGACGGTGAAGAGGGGATCGAACTTGACCTTTATGCATCAGCCAGGGATCTGAGTATTCATGAAATATTGGACCTGCTGCCAGAAAGTATGAGCAGTACATTAAAAAACATAGAAGGAAACGGCATCCTTCAGATATATACAAGGGTGACAGGGGTAGCTAACTCCACTCTTACTCCGAAGATCGATGCAGAATTTCAGACTTCAGAGGCAAATCTGAAGTGGGACAGGGTTCCATTTCGAGTCAGGAACCTCAATCTGAATGGAACCTATTCCAATGGCGGAGAATTCAATCCGGTTACTACCTCCCTCATTATTGAATCCTTAAGTGCAATGATCGGAGAGGATCATATTTCGGGCAAGGCCAGTAT
>CAZIAU010000086.1:0-8646 GCA_964536755.1 uncultured Bacteroides sp.
CAGTCTGAAGTTATTGATATTCTGGTGGAGGCGATTGCAAAAATGGCGGAAAAGTTAGGGAAGAATGAAATTGCTGATCACTATTACAAGCAATCCATGAACTACAAAAACCTGTTTGACCCATCCACCAACCTGATGAGAGGAAGAAACGAAGATGGAGAATTTCAAAGCCCTTTTAATCCTTTGAAATGGGGAGATGCATTTACTGAAGGCAACAGTCTGCATTATACCTGGTCAGTCTTTCACGACATACGGGGGCTTATTGATCTGATGGGAGGTGATTCTGCATTCATAGAGCAACTGGATACAGTATTTGAGATGCCCCCCGACTTTGACGACTCTTATTATGGAAAGACCATTCACGAGATCAGAGAGATGCAGATTGTGAATATGGGAAATTACGCTCACGGGAATCAACCCATACAGCACATGATCTATCTCTATAATTATGCCGGCGTACCGTATAAAGCCCAAAAATTAATCAGGGATGTGCTTAACAACCTTTATTCGGCAACACCCGATGGATACTGTGGTGATGAAGATAATGGACAAACTTCGGCCTGGTATGTATTCAGTTCGCTGGGTTTCTATCCTGTCACGCCCGGAATAAACCAGTACGTGATCGGGAGCCCGTTGTTCGACAGGGCTACATTATCTCTTGAAAACGGGAACAGGTTCATCATTACTGCCATAAATAATTCAGCGAATAACTATTACATACAATCGACCACCCTGAACGGGAAGAAATATCTTGATAATTTTATCCGGTTCGAGGATATCCAGAAGGGAGGAGAGTTTGTTTATAATATGGATAATAAACCCAACAAAAACAGGGGGAGCCAACCAGAAAATGAACCCTATTCATTAAGCCGTGAAAAACAGATTAATAACTAAATAGGCGGCTGACCCGTATAAATTGAAAATGGAAGCCTATTAATATAAATCCTGTTTATAATGAGTCATGCTGAAAAGCCCGGGTTTTTGGACCGCTTAAGGAAAGTTTATCATTCCTCCCCTTTGTTTATTATAAAGAGTTATAAGGCGCTTTATAATGCCTGGATAGAATTAAGATCTTGCTTGTTACCTGTGCATCTCTATAAAGGTATAACCAGAGACGGAGGTAAACCCCTGATATTCTCCTATGTTGGATGGAATTACCAGGTACTCAGTTATTGGCTGAATCAAATTTTTGAACAATATGAAAAGGTCCCCAGTAAGAAACTCATACCGGTCTGGAGGATTAACAGGATTGCACATGCTAAAATTATAAAAACAGATCTTGCAATGGTGGAATTATTAAATACTATTTTATTGCGCGGTGAGCGAGATATAAGGGGATTTATTATTCCCCGCTGGCTAAAGTGTTACCTGGATGTTGATCTGACCCTGGCAAACAGCAAAAAGCGCAGAAATGCCAACAGGATCATCAGAAAATTCTCGCTTGAAATGGAAATATCAACATCCAGCAGTGATTTTGAACTGTTTTATAATAAAATGTTCAGACCATATATCGAATCCCGGCACCAGGATTCAGCTGTTGTCGAAGATTACAAAAAGTTGCTTCAGGACTTTAACAGAAAGAATTCAACACTCTATTTTGTTAAGAAAGACGGACGCAGGATTGCCGGTCTGTATGAGATAGATCAGGATGGTGTCCCCTATATGTTCAGTGTTGGCATACTGAATGGGGATAAAGAAATAATGAAAATGGGTGTGATCTGGGTATTATATTATTATGTACTGGATCATCACAGGGACAATAATATTAAACGGGTGGATTTTGGTGGAACAAGTCCCTTACTTACGGATGGTTTAACCTGGTATAAGACCTGCATCGGGGCGAAAGCTGCGGAAATTGAGCATCAGGACAGTTTAAGGCTGCAAATGTTACCGCTCAGGAATTCCCCGGCAGTCACGGACTTCCTGAAAAGTAATCCTTTCATATATTTTGAAAATAATAATCTGAACTGTGCGATGTTCAAAGATGAAACAAGCCCCGCTCCGGAGGAGGAGTTTCAGAAGCGTTATGAAGAAGCCAGGAGTCTAGGCTTAAATGAGATAAAGATTTTTCGCTTAATTACTCACCAAAAAGAATTCAATCCTGAATGGGAAAACTGATAATTGACAGTTATAATGAATTTGAAAAACAGGTTGGAAAGCATCTTGGATATTCAGATTATCATAAAGTGACACAGGAGCAGATTGACTTGTTTGCCGATGCTACCCTTGATCATCAATGGATCCACATTGATGCTGAAAGGGCCAAAAAAGAGAGTCCATATGGTTCAACCATTGCCCACGGGTATCTGAGCATTTCCATCCTTCCCTATCTCTGGGACCAGATCATTGAGGTAAATAACATTACAATGCTGGTAAATTACGGAATTGAGAACCTGAAATTCGGTCAGCCTGTCCTGGTGGACAGCGAGGTAAGGATCGATGCCCGTCTTAAATCCATAGTTGATTTGAGGGGAACGGCCAAGGCGGAAGTTGATGTGGTACTTGAGATCAAAGAGAGTAAAAAACCGGCATTTAAAGGCACGGTAATTTTCCTGTACCAGTTCAAATGATATTTACATAAATCGGCCCGCTGATGACAATGCATAAGCGGGCCGGGAGGAAAACCTAATCCTATTGCCAGATTAGTCGATATAGAATCCTAACCGTATCTCTATCCTGTTGTAATAATCATTGTAAGTGTACTCCTGTTGGTTCCAGTCGTACCTCTCAATGTAGGAGGTCTGCTGATACCTGTACATTATTCCAATATCCCATGCAAACTGGTTCCTTGTTTTGATCTTAAGCCCCATTCCGGCCCCGACAAGCGGACCACCGGAATATTCATATTCAATATCATACTCCGAATGATCTGAAGAGAGCGGAAGAGAATATCCTCCCTTGGCCATTATATAGGGTACCACATCACTACCCATCAGGTCATAGCGCAGATCCAGGAAAAGAGGCATATAGTTCACAGACAGGAATTCTATCCCGATACCTGCACCTGTAAAGAGTCCCAAAGAATTATGCCATCCGTTCACACTTACCAGGCTGAAAGGAGCAGCCTGCACGTTATTGGCAGAACCTGCAAGGAATCCAATGGAGGTCATGTTCACAAACCCGTTCCTGAAATTAAAGTCCTGTTTTATGTTTTGCAGATCAGCCTCGTAGGGTTCCGAGGTGATCTTTTCCACCTGTTCAATTTTATAATACCAGATATTTCCACACAGATCCTGGATCTTTACATGATCAACCGGATCTATTTCAAGGATATTACCCCTGATAACGCTGCCAGACTTCAAATACACATGATCTGCTTCCTGCGCCGTTAGCCATACAGATGAAGATAACAGGGTGAAAACAAATAATAACCTGGTTCCTGTTTTTATTCTCATAGCAGAGTGTTAAGGTTTTGATTACATTTTTCACAGGATGTGGATTAATAAGTAAAGGTTGCGTCACCCACGCAACCTGATAAGAGATACCTGCATCTTTAGGGCAAAGTCGTCAAAACCACAAAATAACTTTTATGAAACGTAACTTTTTACTGATCCCGATAGTTACAATACTGCTTGTTTCCTGCGAAGACAGGACCTTTCAGACCTTTAAAGCCAATGTTCCACAATACATGACTTACGAAGAACTCAGAGCTTCATTCGAAATAACAACAGATGAAAAGATGGTTAAGCCTGGAAAGATCTATTTCAAAGATCAATATATGTATATAAATGAGTATCAGAAGGGTATTCATGTGGTCGATCTTTCCGATCCCTCGGATCCCCAACACAAAGCCTTTATTAATATACCGGGAAACGTGGATATGGCTATCCGGGATAATATCCTCTATGCCGACAGCTACATAGATCTTGTGCTTATCGACATCTCAGATCCTGCTCAACCATTAGAGATTAAACGAATTAAAGACCTCTTTGAATATGTCATCCCACCTTTTGAGACCGAATATCCACTTGATGAAATTGACATGGAAAAAGGTGTGATCACCGGGTATAAGATTAAGGAGATAACCAGGGAAGTTCACAATAACATATACCCGTGGCCGGTATATTATGATTATATGCCATTGGCTGAAGCAAGCAACGTCAGGTTTGATGTCTCCTCAGGGGGGAGCGGAAGCACATATGGCATAGGAGGATCCATGGCCCGTTTTATAACCTATGATGATTACCTCTATACCCTGGAGAGTACCTATAAACTGAAAAGCATCAATATCAGCGATACGGATAATCCTGTTGTTGCAAATGAACAATACCTGTGGGGCGATATTGAAACAATTTTTATTTCGGGCCAGAATATGTACGTGGGATCTTCAAGCGGTATGCATATACTGAGTCTGGAAGAACCATCGGTGCCTGTACTTCTTTCTACCTATCAGCATATTACCTCCTGTGACCCGGTGGTTGTTGACGGGAATCTTGCCTATGTGACGCTTCGTGCAGGTAATCTTTGCGGTAGCAGCCAGAACCTTCTGGAGGTGATAGATGTGTCAAATAAATACGAGCCCAAACGAATGGTCTCCTATGCCATGACAGAACCATATGGCCTGGGTATTGATGACGGTATTCTGTTTGTCTGTGAAGGTGACTATGGGCTAAAGGTATTCGATGCAGCCGATCCGCTCTCTATAACCTCTAATAAAATAGCAGAATTCGCTGACATTAATGCCCATGATGTAATCCCGCTTTCCTCTTTCCTGTTTATGATCGGGGATGACGGTTTCTATATATATGACTATTCCGACCTTACTCACATTTCTCTTTTTGGCAAACTTCTGGTGGCTTCATCGGACATGTAATCTCTCTTTGAAGAATCTCTTTTTAAGTCTGATCGTTTTTCGCTAATTTTGCAGCTTCAAATCCGAATTAACTGCAGATGTTTGAAAATCTTTCAGAAAGACTTGAGCGTTCATTTAAGATGCTTAAAGGACAGGGACGGATAACTGAGATCAATGTTGCTGAAACCCTTAAGGATGTGAGGCGTGCCCTCCTGGATGCTGACGTAAACTTCAAAATTGCCAAGCAATTTACCGAAGAAGTTAAAGAAGAGGCTCTGGGACAGAAAATCCTGACAGCAGTAAAACCCTCCGAGATGATGGTCAAGATCGTGCATGATCACCTGACCAGGCTGATGGGAGGAGAGAATGTGGCCATCAACCTGAAAGGAAATCCGACCGTCATTCTGATTGCAGGACTGCAGGGATCGGGCAAGACTACATTTTCAGGTAAACTTGCTTTACACCTGAAAAGCAAGTTTGGAAAACAGCCTCTGCTGGTGGCTGGTGACGTGTACAGGCCTGCTGCTATTGAACAGCTTAAGGTGGTAGGGGAACAGGTAACAGTTCCGGTATATACAGAAGAAGGGAATATGAATCCTGTAAAAATTGCAAGGGCAGCAGTGAAAGAGGCCAGATTAAAGGGATTCAATACGGTGATCGTCGATACAGCCGGTCGACTGGCAATAGATGAGGAGATGATGAAAGAAATATCTGCTATCAAAGATGCCGTTTCTCCTCATGAGATCCTTTTTGTCGTGGATTCCATGACCGGCCAGGATGCAGTAAACACTGCCAGAGAGTTCAATGAGCGCCTGGATTATAACGGTGTGGTGCTTACAAAACTTGATGGTGATACCCGCGGCGGAGCAGCCCTGTCCATTCGTTCTGTAGTGGATAAACCCATAAAATTTGTTGGTACGGGGGAAAAAATGGATGCACTTGATGCTTTCTATCCCAACCGGATGGCAGACAGGATTCTTGGTATGGGGGATATTGTGTCACTGGTCGAAAAGGCTCAGGAGCAATATGACCAGGAAGAGGCCCGTAAATTGCAGAAGAAGATAGCCAGAAACCAGTTTGATTTCACAGATTTCATGTCCCAGATACAACAGATAAAAAAAATGGGTAATATTAAAGACCTTGCATCCATGATTCCCGGGATGGGCAAAGCCATGAAAAATCTGGATGTGGATGATGATGCATTCAGGGGAATTGAAGCGATCATTAATTCAATGACCCCCGATGAAAGGTCCAATCCCACCATACTGAACGGAAGCAGAAGGAAACGGATCGCTGATGGCAGCGGAACCTCTGTCCCTGAAGTAAACAGGCTTGTAAAACAGTTTGATGAAACCCGGAAGATGATGAAAATGATGACTTCCGCAAAGGGAAAAAGAATGCAGATGCCAAACCTGAGATAAGGTAAATGCCAAGAGAAACGAACATAATACCGGATACATGGAACTAATTGATGGAAAAGCAACGGCCAGGGCAATCAAGCAAGAGATCAAGTCAGATGTAGAATCACTGGTTTCAGCCGGTAACCGGCCACCCCATCTGGTAGCTGTCCTTGTGGGTCATGATGGCGGAAGTGAAACATATGTGGCTTACAAGATCAGGGACTGCGAGGAGGTTGGTTTTAAATCTACTCTGGTACGGTTTGAAGATGATGTGGATCAGAAAATACTTGTGGATAAGATCCAGGAACTTAATATGGATGAGGAACTTGATGGTTTTATTGTACAGTTGCCCCTGCCCGACCAAATCAATGAACAGGAAATCATCGAAGCTATTGATCCGGCTAAGGATGTGGATGGCTTCCATCCGATAAACGTGGGAAGAACCGTAATAGGTATTCCCGCTTTTATTTCTGCAACACCGTTTGGGATCATTGAGCTTCTGAAACGCTACCGTATTGAAACCTCGGGAAAACACTGTGTTGTGGTAGGCAGAAGTAACATCGTGGGAAGGCCCATAAGTATCCTGATGTCGCAAAAATCAATCAATTCAACTGTTACCGTGGCTCATAGCCGCACAAAAAACCTGGAGGAATTATGTGCATCAGCCGATATCCTGATTGCTGCCCTGGGTGCGCCCGGATTTATTAAATCAAACATGGTTAAGGAAGGAGCTGTTGTGATTGATGTGGGCACCACAAGGGTACCGTCGGCTGAGACAAAATCCGGATTCAGGCTTAAGGGAGACGTGGTTTTTGAAGAAGTTGCACAGAAATGTTCTTTCATAACTCCTGTGCCGGGAGGAGTGGGCCCCATGACAAGGGTTTCCCTGTTAACCAATACACTGCTGGCCGCAAAAAGAAATATCTCTGGTTAATCTGACGTTTTTCCAGAAGAAACAGTTCGAGTAACTATGGTTCGTTTCCTTTTTATTTTTCTGACCTTTTCAGCGTTACCTGATAGCTTTGCACAGCCGGGACCCGATCACGTTGCACTGACAGACTCAACAAGATCAACCTCTTTCTTTACCTATTCTGAGGCCTGGAACTATCTTCAGGGGATTACAGACAGAGACAGTATCTGGAAAACCACCGGAGATTCTGTTAAATCTGATATCATAAGACTGTTACTGCATACCCAAGAACCTTTTGACAGTGTTGAGATCCGTCTTCATCAGATGGACTTCAGAACGATAGAACTTATTGCAGAGAACTCTTTGATAAAGGATTCATTGGATATCAGGTGGCTGAATGATTCAACCTTTATTTTAGATACCCTTGGCTGGAATATGGATCTCTTATTGAATGAAGAGATGAAGATCAGTTATCCGGTGGACTTGTCAACACTTTCATTCTCAGATACGATCCTTGATGAAAACGGGATGCTCGATTCTGCTCTTTTCAATGCTGACACCATATTGAGTCTTGTCATTGACACTGCTGCTCTTGAATCTCTTGAGATTCCCATGTATGGATACAGAAATAATGAGATCAAACCTTCCCTGCATGACTACGGGAACAGGAGATCAGCTACAATATCATCCGATTCTTCCAGCCTGATCTTTACCGATACCGTAACCTGTTGGACCACAGGTGACGGATACCCTTTTCATAACCTCACCAGTGATATTCTTCTTGACTCAGTTCAGCAAGCTATTGAATCTCTTCTGAGTTTCAGTATACAGAAGGATTCAACCAGACTGATGATCAATGATTTGTACGGAGGTAAATCACCACTCTGGATTACATCGGGCAACTCGGATTACTTCCGGTTCTGGGTGAAGAACTATAAGAACGATTCCATAACCCTTTGGATCGGGAACCCGGCACGTAATGAGATCACCCTTCTCCTTGAAGATGACATTGAATTTAACCGGCTTGAAAAGGAAGAGGTAGCTCATATTCCTGTAACAATTCCTGAACCTGACAGGTCTCTGGCTCCCTTAGAATTGCTTGAAGCGATGCCAGTCTACTGGGATTATGAAGCTTCGAGTGCGTTCTCATTTAACCAGACCTACTTATCTAACTGGACGAAGGGGGGTGAAAGTTCACTGGCAACTATGCTTGATTTAACGGGCCAGGCCACATACAACAATACTACCCTTAAAACACAATGGATAAACAGCGCAAGACTCCAATACGGGACTCTTATTACTCAGGAACACGGACTCAGGAAGAATAATGACCTGTTTGAGATCAATTCCCAGCTGAACAGGAATAAATGGGGAAAAGTTGATCTCAGTGCATCTTTTTACATGAAGAATCAACTGGCCAAAGGATATAAATACCCCAATGATTCGGTTGTTGTGTCCAAATTTCTGAATCCGGGAACGCTCACAATCGGTCTGGGTATCGATTACAAACCGTTTAAACACACCTCCATAAATATGGCGCCCCT
>CAZIAU010000087.1:0-8584 GCA_964536755.1 uncultured Bacteroides sp.
TAAAAAGTTTGGTTGGAACCTGAAATAGTGTATTTTTGACACTGGGATATTATGAAGACGTTAATTGCATATTCCACCACACTGGGCTGCACGGAACAGTGTGCTTCGAAGCTTAAGGAAGACCTGGGTAATGGAGTGGAACTTATCAGGATATCCCGAAGGAAAAGCTATAACCTTCAGGATTATGAATTTATCATTATAGGGGGTTCCATTCACGAAGGGATGATACAACGCTCTGTTAAAAAATTCTGTGAAAATAACCTTGATGTTCTGCTTCAAAAGCAGGTGGGATTATTTGTGTGCTGCATGGACCCGGATGCCAATGAGCAGGAAATCATAGAAAGGGCTTTTCCGGAAATGCTGGTAAAACATTCACTTGCCAGTGGATTTTTTGGAGGAGAATTGAATATTAAGAAAATGAATCTGCTTCAGAAAATAATGACCCGAAAAGCGGCAAGACTTCAGAAAGAACCTGAAATTGATTTTCAGAAAATCCTTGAATTTGCGCGGCGGATGCAGGAGCTTTGATCAGGGACAGACTTCAATATTCCCATCAAAAACATGAGCTACAGGCCCGGTGAGGAAAACATCCGTAAAATTGCTGTGGTGCTGTACCTTGAAGGAAACATTCAGATTGCCTCCCCTGGTATGTACATGATATGAAAAGATGTTATTCTTATTGTGAAAGTATGAACATATGGCAGCAGCAGTAACTCCCGTACCGCAGGAAAGG
Organism: uncultured Bacteroides sp.; assembly: GCA_964536755.1. Classification (GTDB taxonomy): domain Bacteria; phylum Bacteroidota; class Bacteroidia; order Bacteroidales. The sequence continues at coordinate 734 of CAZIAU010000087.1, forward strand.
GTTTCGGCCTCTACACCCCTTTCATAAGTTCTTACCGAGATCTTGTTTGAGTTTTCACTGGTTTCAACAAAATTCACGTTAATACCATCCTTACCAAAGCGGGATTGATTCCTTATCTCTTCCCCTTCCCTGGCTACATCAATCTCTTCCAGCCGGGAAACAAATTTTACAAAGTGGGGGGATCCCGTATCAAGCATATATCCGTCCCCGGCCCATCTTAATCCGTTAACATCCATAAGTTTCAGCCTGATCTCACCATTGGGAAGCATACTGGCTGAATGGATTCCGTCTATCCCCAGGAAGACTGTTTCCATACTGATAATACCCAGATGTTCAGCAAATGCAGTGATACATCTGCCTCCATTTCCGCACATGCTCCCCTCCAGCCCGTTACTGTTAAAATATCGCATGCTGAAATCGACCCCTGTCCCTTCGTTCAGGATTATCAGTCCGTCACCCCCCACTCCAAATCTGCGATCACAGATCTGCCTTATGATTTCCCGGTCAAAGCGTAAGGTTTCCTGGTTTCGCCCGTCAATCATAACAAAGTCATTCCCAGTACCGTGATATTTCGAGAAATGAACATTCATAGTGGCAAGTTCGTTAAAAAAGGTTAAATCAGAACCTGGTCATTATTTTTTTTTTAGATCCAGGTGATATGATAGTAAATTGCCTGTTCTATGGCACGGATTTTGACAAATCGCACCGGGTTCATAAAGGTATTAATTAAAAAATATATAAAGATGAAAGTAAAAAGGTACATCGGGTTGTTTGTGATGATTGCACTGGGGGCCATAATTGCTGTATTTATTTATGCAAGGTTCATTCATTCAGAACCAACTGTAGTTGAAGTTCCCGTTGAAAATAAAATGAGGTATGTAAATCTACCTGTGGCAGCTGATGGGAATTCCCTCGATTTCACAGTGGCTGTTGCCCGGTCAATAGATGCTGTGGTCCACGTAAAAACCAAGGTATTCAGGGAGTATGCGGTGAATCCGTTATATGAGTTCTTTTTCGGAGAGCAGCCGCACGGTGAACCTGCCCCCATTCTTGGTTTCGGAAGTGGCGTGATAATATCGGATAAGGGGTATATAGTTACCAATAATCACGTAATCGAAGGTTCGGACGAAATCGTAGTAGCGTTAAATGACAAGAGAGAATACAGTGCCCGGCTCATAGGAGCGGATCCTACCACAGATATTGCACTGCTTAAGGTGGACCAGGAGGGCCTTGCAAATCTGGAATTCGGTGATTCGGATGCATTGAAACTGGGTGAGTGGGTCCTGGCAATAGGCAATCCTTACAACCTTACAAGCACAGTCACTGCAGGGATCGTAAGCGCAAAAGCCAGGAATATCAATATACTCAGATCCGAATTCAGCATCGAGTCATTTATTCAAACAGATGCTGCAGTTAATCCGGGGAACAGTGGGGGAGCCCTTATCAATACTAAGGGTGAACTGGTTGGGATCAATACTGCCATAGCTTCACGTACGGGTGCCTTTACCGGTTATTCTTTTGCAATACCGGTAAGCATAGTTAAAAAGATTGTTAATGACCTGATTGAATATGGTGCCGTGCAGAGGGCTATACTTGGAGTTACCATCCAGGATATTACTGCAGAATTGGCTGCCAATAAAAATATTAAGGAAATTGAAGGAGTCTATGTGAATGGTGTACGATCCGGCGGGGCCGCTAAAGAAGCAGGGATCAAGGAGGGTGATATAATTCTCTCCATTAATGATATCAGGGTAAACAGTGGAGCTGAGCTTCAGGAGCAGGTGTCAAGATACAGTCCCAATGATAAAGTTAAGGTTGTGCTCAGAAGAGATGGAAAACTGAAACAGTTTGAAGTTGTTTTACGTAACCTGGAAGGAAGTACTGAAATAGTCAAGAAAAACGAGGTCTTTGATATCCTGGGAGCCAGTTTTGAACCTCTTTCAGACAGGGAAAAGCGTTACATGGGCGTCCGAAACGGATTAAAAGTAACCTCCGTAAAACCAGGAAAGCTTATGAAGGTAGGTATAAAAGAAGGTTTTATTTTGATTTCTGTAAACAAAAAACCGGTGAATAGTGTTAACGATATAACTGAAATACTTAAAGATGCGGAGGGAGGAGTAATAATTGAAGGTCTGGATACTAATGGATCCAGGTCATATTATGCTTTCGGCATGTAAAATAACCCTTGAATTTTAAACGTTTTACTTTCTGAGCAGGCTTATCAAGGACTGCATTATAGTTTTTATGTTTTTAAGCTAATTTAAATTGACTAAAGATAAATAAGCAATTACATTTGCAGGGATTTTTTAATATTTTGATTTTGAGAAGTATTACATGAGACAGTTAAAGATCACAAAATCCATTACCAACAGGGAAAGTGCTTCACTTGACAAGTATTTACAGGAGATTGGTAAGGAAGAACTGATTACTGTTGAGGAAGAGGTTGAATTAGCTCAACGGATCAAGAAGGGCGACCGGGCTGCCCTTGAAAAACTCACAAGAGCAAATCTTAGGTTTGTCGTTTCTGTGGCAAAACAGTATCAAAACCAGGGGCTGAGCCTTCCTGACCTTATCAATGAAGGTAACCTGGGACTGATCAAAGCAGCAGAAAAATTTGACGAAACACGGGGGTTTAAATTTATCTCCTATGCCGTTTGGTGGATCAGGCAATCGATCCTTCAGGCGCTTGCAGAACAGTCAAGAATCGTACGCCTTCCACTGAACCAGGTAGGTTCGCTGAACAAGATCAATAAGGCGTTTTCGAAATTTGAGCAGGAGTATGAACGTACACCCACACCGGAAGAGCTTGCTGAGGCTTTGGAGCTTCCCAAGGAGAAGGTGTCTGATACGCTTCGCGTTTCGGGAAGACATGTATCTGTTGACGCACCCTTTGTCGATGGTGAAGACAACAGTCTGCTTGACGTACTGGTGAATAATGATTCACCCAATGCAGACAACACTCTTATTAATGAATCCCTCTCCAGGGAGGTAGATCGTGCACTTGCAACGCTCACTGAACGGGAAAGGGATATCATCAAGTTTTTCTTCGGAATAAGCTGCCAGGAAATGACACTGGAGGAGATTGGCGAGAAATTCGGACTGACCCGCGAACGGGTTCGTCAGATCAAGGAAAAAGCTATACGCAGACTCCGCCATACTTCCAGGAGTAAATTGCTGAAGACTTATCTGGGATAGAATCGATAATCTCAATCGTGAAACGGGGTTGCTCTCAGGGCAGTCCTGTTTTTTTTTATGGCAACGGAGCCTTGTCGAAATGGTCTTATAATTTACCGTAATAAATAGAGGAGATGCATTTTTATAGATGGAAACGAGGTGTCCTATTGAAATTTTTTATATATTATAACTGATTTTGCTTAAGTCTGTAAACTACCCCGACATATCATTCGTGTTGAACCTATTTTAATCTGTCTTGAAACATTCCTGTTTTTCGGGAATGGAAATAAGTCAGAAAACCCATAGTTAAGTGCTTGATAATTATATAGCTAACTCAATATTAATTATCTACTAACTCACAAAACTTACCGGACTATGAACAAAATTCATGATTTAAGGGAGCTGATCACATCCATATGCTCCCTGAAGAATTTCAATGTGGTGAGAAATCTGCTGATTCTATTGTTTCTCACTGTCCTTCAGGTTTATGCGGATGATTCAAATTCGCTTAATTCACTACTGCAAACCAACACTGTTACCGGGGTAGTGACCGATCAGACCGGCCAGACTCTACCGGGTGTTGCCGTCCATCTGAAAGGCACTACTACAGGAACCATCACCAATCTGGAAGGGTATTACACCATTTCCGATGTTCCGGGAGATGCCATTCTGGTGTTTTCTTATGTCGGAATGAAAACCCAGGAGATTGTGGTTGGAGTTCAGACTACTATTAATGTGACCCTGGAGGTTGATGTGATCGGAATTGAGGAGGTGGTGGCCATCGGTTACGGAACCATGGTTAAAAGCGACATGACTGGTGCGGTAGTGAGGGCGAACATTGATGCAATGCGTGAGACCCAGAACACATCGGTTGTTGAATCCCTGCGAGGGAGTGTACCCGGACTGGATATCGGCCAGACTGTAGAAGCCGGAGAGGAGCCGGATCTGCTTATCAGGGGTAGATCCACACTTGGCGGTTCGCAGGATCCCCTTATAGTTCTAGACGGGGTGATCTTTCGTGGAAGTATGAATGATATCAATCCCAACGATATTGAGTCGGTGGATATCCTCAAGGATGCAAGTGCTGCTTCAGTTTATGGATCACAGGCCACCAACGGGGTTATACTGATTACGACCACAAAGGGAGGAAAACAGGGAAAACCCATTATTTCATACAGCGGATCTTATTCCTTCAGAAGTCCTGTAAGGGAACTTCCGGGACCCGATCTTGAGGGTTTCATCAAACAAACGGAGGAGTCGGCTATTCTTGAAAGCAGGCTGCCTCCGGACTATCTTCAACCCAATCCAACCTGGACTGTATCTGATGTGTTCTCCGTAAATGAAGAGGTTGAGGCTTACCAGGATGGAAGGTCCACCTACTGGTACGATATTCTGACCAATGATAACATCTACACCCAGGAGCACAACCTTTCCATGTCAAACAGCACGGAGTCAACCAATTACCTGGCATCGATCGGTTACAGGGATCAAACGGGTTATATGCTGAATGAAGGATATAACAGGATAAGCGGAAGGATCAACCTGAGTAATAAATTAACAGACTGGCTTGAAATAGGTGTTCAGTCCTTTATGAGCGTGAGTGATTATTCGGGGGCACAGGCGGATCCCGATAACAGGTATATTGAACCATTTGCCACTGACAAGGACAGGGATGGAAACCGGTACCGGTCAATTCTTGCAGGTCAGGTGAATCCGTTCCTTGAGTTTGAGAGAGATGATTTTAATCAGACCATGAACCTGTTCGGGAATTTATATGCTAATATTGATGTTCCGTTTATCCAGGGACTGTCATACAAGATCAACCTGGCAAATAATTACAAAAGAGACAGAGAGTATGTTTTTGAGATCTATGACGTGGATTTCCAGGGAGGCGGGGAAAAAGAGATAACTTTCCGTCATGACCTCTCTATGGATAACATTGTGACCTATAAGCGAATGTTCAATGATGATCACAACGTTCAGCTGACCCTTGTTTATGGTTGGGAGCAGAATAAGCAGGATATGACCCGTGCCAGGGGAGAGGTCTTCATTAACCCTGTGCTCGGCTATAACAGCCTCCAGGTGGCAAATTCCGAACTGCAGCAGGCAGTTTCTGGGGCATGGGAAGAATCCAGCCTCTACTCCATGGCGCGCCTTTTTTATGGATTCAGGGGGAAGTACCTGCTGACCGGTACGGTAAGGAGGGACGGGTACTCAGGATTCGGCAAGGAAAACAAGATCGGCGTATTCCCATCTGTATCAGTTGCCTGGCGAATTTCAGAAGAATCATTTGTTGATGACGTGACCTGGCTGGACCAGTTGAAACTAAGGGCATCTTATGGTACGGTAGGGAACAGGACCATTGGACGTTACCAGACACTGGCCAAGGTCGAAGGTGGATTTGAATTTATAAATATGGAATACACCCCGCTCTATACACAGAGTGTAACGAGCCTGTCGAGTCCGAATCTGAAATGGGAGAAAACCACAGGCCTAAACCTGGGTATCGATTTTGCCGTAGTGAAACAGAGGATCTTTGGTTCAATCGACTATTACAATAACAATACCATGGACCTTTTCTATTATGTGGATATTCCGGCGATCAGCCGTTATTCAACTTTTCCTGATAACCTTGGGAAACTGCACAATCATGGCCTGGAAATAAGTGCTACATCAGTAAATATGAGAAAATCGGGCTTTGAATGGATGACTACCCTTGCATTTGCACGGAACCGGGATGAGCTGGTAGAGCTGCTGGGTTTCGATAATGACGGTGATGGCAAAGAAGATGATCTGATATCGGAAGGTCTGTTTATAGGAGAATCCATCGATGCAATCTATGATTATGAAATTGACGGTATATGGGGGGTGGGTGATGTAATCCCGGCAGAATACGACCTGGGTTCATATAAAACGGTGGATCAGGACGGGGATGGTGAAATTGACCCTGCGAAAGACAGGCTTATTCTTGGATATCAATCCCCGGCCTATACTCTGGGTATTGAAAATATCCTCCGCTATAAGAACTGGTCATTGAGATTCTTTATCCATACCATTCAGGGAGGGAAGAATCATTACCTGGGTGATGATAATTACCGCGATTTCTCGGTTCAGAATTCTGAAATGCATTACCGTTATATATTACCGGCAGATATTGATTACTGGACACCGGAACATACGGACGCAACATATGAGAGACCTGATATACGTATAACAGAAGGGTTCAGAGGTACACTGTGGAGCGACCGCAGTTTCATTCGCCTCCAGAACGTGAACCTCTCTTATAATTTGCCGAGTACGCTGATTGAAAAGATCAAGCTCCAGGGTGCCCGGGTCTATTTCAACGGTCAGAATCTCCTGACATTTACCAAATGGAATGGATGGGATCCGGAAACGGACGAGACTATTACGAGAGATGGCCGTCCGGTGCTGAAGAGTTTTACTTTCGGTATTAATGTTGAATTTTAAGCAAAGTGTCATGAAACAGAAAAAATATATACAACCAGGTTTATGGTTTGCAGCTCTTGTTGCCCTGTTTTTCTCCCTTTCATCCTGTAATGAGGAAGAGTTTCTGAAAGAAGTCCCCCTGGATTTTTACGCACCTGAGAATTCCTATATAACATACAGTGACTTTGACGCTGCTGTTCTGAATATTCAAAGTGTGATCAGGCAGCAGTATTATACAAACGATAATGCAATCCGCGTTTTTTCCGGTTTGTCCGGGCTGACATATCCGCACAGCGATTACGGGCCGGATTATCCGTTTGTTTCAATTTTATTGCCCACTAACGATGATGTTGTTTTTGACCGTGCATGGGAGCCATTGTACAGGATCATATATGATGCCAATGTGATACTGGGAAGGGTAGTATCTGAGGACAGTGAATTAACTGAAGAAGAGAAAAACATCGTCATGGGAGAAGCCTATTTCTTCCGCGCATGGGCACACAGCAAGCTTGCCTATCTGTACGGGGGTGTTCCCATTGTCCTGGAAGAGACAAGTGAGCCCAAGAGAGATTACACAAGGGCCGCCCGGTCTGAAGTTTATGAGCAATGTGCTGCAGACCTGGAATTCGCAGTAGCCAACCTGCCCGGAATAACTGAGGTTGAAGACGCCTCAAGGCTGTGCGATCTTGCTGCCAGTCATCTTCTGGCCGAGGTTTACCTTGCTTTAGGGAGGTACAGCGATGCCGTAACTGCCGCAGATCGTGTGATCAATGATCCTGCAACGGCCCTGATGACCGAACGCTTTGGAAACAAGATTGAAAAACCTGAATAGCTGGGATTTAATGATGACCCCACTTTTGATGGTGAGGATGTGTTCTGGGACCTGTTTTTCGTTGGCAATCAGTCACGGGCCGTGGGGAATACCGAAGCAATCTGGGTAATGCCTATAGCATACAACGTTCCCGGGGGCAGTAACGGGGGACCAGGTGTCAGGTGCCAGGTTTCCCGCCTGTGGCAGATGGAAATCAGAAATAACGATGGTACTTCCGTTAAACTGATCCCTGACCCAAATGAGAACTATGGGGGCCGCGGGGGAGGATTCACACCGCCCAGTCCCTATTTCAGAAAAGCCCTCTGGGACAAAAGCGGACCCGGTGATATAAGGAATGCGCCACATAACATTATACGGGACTGGCTAATAAAAAATCCAAATTCCGATCATAATGGTAA
>CAZIAU010000088.1:0-8573 GCA_964536755.1 uncultured Bacteroides sp.
GGATGCGTTCCCTGAAATCAAGGAGATGGGGAGAGGTGTAGAGTCCGGTTTTATAACCGGATTCCTGGAATATGGATGCCAGCATGTGGCTCACCGATCCTTTTCCGTTCGTCCCTGCCACGTGTATGGAAGGGAATACCCTGTGTGGATTTGACAGGTGCTTATCCAGTCTGATGGTGTTGTCGAGGTTTGCCTTGTAAGCAGCTTTACCCACCCGCTGGTACATGGGCAGGGAGCTGAACAGAAAGTCAAGGGTTTCCCGGTATTCCATCCTTCAGGTCACTCTTTAAAATAGGGCTTTCCCCAGCCATTATGCCTCACCCTGTCAGCATGGAACCTCTGGGGTCTGGATTTTCTTTCGTCGGGATAGCCCAGTGCCACCAGTGCAAAAGGCCGGACATGCGGGGGGAGTTCCAGTAAAGCTGAGAAAGCTGCTTTTCTTTCTTCCCTGGGATGCAACCCGACCCAGCAGGCTCCCAATCCATAGTAATGGGCCGCCAGTAACAGGTTCTGGGTGGCTGCTCCGCAATCCACCACCCAGTAACCATGGCCATGCTGAAGCTTTTCATCCCCGCATACAACAATAGCATGGGAAGCGGTGGAAAGCATATGGGCATGGGGATGGATCTCCATCATCTGTTTCAGTAATCCGGGATCATCCACCACCACGAAATGCCATGGTTGTCTGTTTACGGCAGAAGGGGCATACATTGATGCTGTTAGTATTTTTCTAACGGTCTTATGGTCAATCTTTTGATCTGTAAACCGTCGGATGCTGCGCCGGTCAAGAAATATATCGGGTTCATTCATAACAGTAGATCCAGGATTGTGTGTAAAACGTAGGTCAATGTGAATAATTCTCTAAGGGGCGGGAATTAAAATAAGCTATTTTTGAAGCCATAAACGGGTGTTTTACTTTATTGTATTCTCAACTGCTGTAAAGTTAGCGTAATGGAAGGGGATTTATGGCAACAGCTGTGAAAAAAAATCGCAAGATCTTTGTATTGGATACCAACGTGCTTCTGCATGATTATAAAAGTATCCACAATTTCGATGAGCATGACATTATTGTGCCCATCACCGTGCTTGAGGAACTGGATAAGTTCAAGAAAGGGAACGATATAATCAATTACCATGCGCGGGAATTTACCCGTGAACTTGATAAGCTTAGCGGGGATAAACTTTTTAACGGGGGACTTTCACTGGGCCGGGATAAAGGTAAACTCAGTATTGAAACCGGGAAATCGCCATCGGACAGGCTTAAAGCCTCTTTTCCGGAAAACACACCGGATCACCGGATCCTTGCCATTGCCGAGTACCTGCATTTGAAAAACGGAACCGACAGGCCGGTAATACTTATCACAAAGGATATAAACCTGCGGATGAAGGCCAAATCACTGGGGATCATGGCCCAGGACTATCACAACGATATGGTCCAGAACATAGAGGATATCTATGAGAATGTGAAGGCAAGTGATGTGACGGACAATTCGGTAATCTCCGACATGTACGAGTCAGCCGAGGGAGTGCCTGTCAGGCGATTCGGATTGAAAAAAACTCCTGTGGCTCACCAGTATTTTATTTTCAGGAATGAGTCAAAGAGCGGCCTGGGTCATTATGACCCGTTTAACAAGGTGATCAATCGCGTGGAGAAAACACGCACCTATGGTATAGATCCGCGTAATGCAGAGCAGACCTTTGCGCTGGATGCCCTCTCCCGGCCCGAGATTCAACTGGTTGCGCTCACCGGGAAGGCCGGAACGGGGAAAACCCTGCTTGCACTGGCTGCTGCAATTCACCAGCGTAAGATGTACACCCAGATCTTCCTTGCCAGGCCCATAGTCCCGCTGAACAATCGCGACATGGGATTCCTGCCGGGTGATGTGGACGAAAAGATAAGTCCCTACATGCAACCCCTTTTTGATAACCTGTCGGTCATTAAACAGAAGTTTAAACAGCAGAGCAAGGAGTTTTCCCGTATTGAAGAGATGCAACAAACCGAAAAACTTCTGCTCACTCCCCTGGCCTATATCAGGGGAAGAAGCCTCTCCAGGGTATTCTTCATCGTAGATGAGGCCCAGAACCTTACCCCTCACGAGGTGAAAACCATTATCACCAGGGCAGGGGAGGGCACCAAGCTTGTCTTTACGGGCGACATTCAGCAGATCGATTCTCCCTATCTGGATACCAAGTCCAACGGACTTACTTACCTGGCTGACAGAATGAAAGGTCAGGATATATTCGCGCATGTACACCTGGTCAAGGGTGAGCGCAGCTACCTGGCCGACCTGGCAAGTAACCTGCTTTGATAACTTCTATGGAAAGGACACTTTTTATTATAAGACACGGAAAATCGAGCTGGGAATTTGAGGAGTTCGATGATGTGGACCGTCCGTTGGCTCCCAGGGGGACCAGGAATGCTGAAACCATGGCCAACAGGCTGATGGAGAGGGGTGAGGTACCGGAACTGATCCTCTCAAGTCCGGCCAGCAGGGCGCTCAACACGGCCCTGATCATGTCCAGGATATGGGGACTTGATCCGGGTGCGCTTCAGATCCATGATCCGCTTTATGTGGCTTACCTGACAGAGATCGAAGAGGTGGTTGCCGGTGTACCGGACCATATAAGAAAGCTGGCCATTTACGGACATAATCCGTCTTTTACGAAGTATGCCAACCAGTTCATGGAAAAACCGCTGGATAACCTTCCCACTGCCGGGGTGGTTATTGTTACTCTGGAGAGCGACTCCTGGAAAAAAATTAACCGGTCTCATGTAAGGCAGGTATACGTGGATACCCCGAAACGGAAATGATCGAGGTAACCTGTGCCATTATCATCGAACAAGGGCATATCCTGGTTACCCAGCGCAGCGAATCCATGGCTCATCCCCTCAAGTGGGAGTTCCCGGGAGGCAAAGTGGAGGAAGGTGAATCTGCCGGTTCCTGTGTTATACGTGAAATCCGGGAGGAGCTCGGATTGGAGATCCGGGTGGATCGGCAGCTCCGCCACATCGAGTACAGTTATGAAACCTATTCCGTAAGGCTGATCCCCTTTATATGCAGTATCGAAAAGGGGTCTATTGAACTTACTGAACACAAGGCATTCAGGTGGATGCCTCAAAAGGACCTGGAAGAACTGGACTGGCTGGAGGCAGATGTGGATTTGATCAAACAAATAGTGCGTGGTGCATAGGAATCAGTGCATAACTGTGCACAGCATTCTGCACTAGAAAATTAGTTCTGCCAGGTGGGTCAGGAATTCGCCGATCTTCACACCTGCGCCCTGAAGATTCTCATTTACCTGTGTTCCCACATAAAGCAGGAAAAGTATATAGATACCTGAAAGCAGGAAGGCCTTGAACCGGTTGAATTTCTTCCCGGTTACCAGAATTATAAGGGCCAGAAAAGTGGACAGAAGAAGGATCACCCAAACTTCCTTGGTAAATGTGAGAATTTTACCGGGCAGGGAAATAGCCTCCCTGTAGATCAGATTGTACAACAATACTGGCAGTCCGAGAGCAAAGGCTATATCGAATATATTACTGCCCAGTGCATTGCTTAAAGCATCGTCGTAGTTGCCCTTCCTGGCATCTTTGATGGATATGATGGTGTCCGGAACCGAGGTGGCCGCTGCTGAAAGCACTACCGCAACAAAAATAAGGGGGATACCTGAACTTTCCCCAAATTTATCAGTTCCATACACCAGCAGCCAGGTGCCAAAGGTCATAACCACAGTACTTACCAGCAACAGGAGCCAGGCTCTTTCCCTGTTTATCTGCCTTCCATTGAGCAGAGCATGTGTGATATCCAGGGTAAGGATCTTTCTTAACATGGGGTGCTTTTTAAGGTCCTCGGGTGAATTAAAACCGGGATCGGCGTTCCCTTTTCTCCTGGTAATGATATATAACCACACCAGGTAAAGCAGGTAAATAATTACCAGGATTAACCCGTCTGTTGCATTAAGGTCCCCCCCGAAAAGAAAACTGATAAAGACTATCTGGGCAAGAAGCAGTGCCCCTCCTTCCCGCAGGAGGATCCTTTTTTTCAGGACTATATTCCGGCCTTTTCCAATGGAATACAGCAAAAAGACCACCGATGCGGGGATGATAAGCAGGTTGAAAAGTGCACTTCCCGATGTGACCCCAAGTCCGCCCGAAAATCCGTCTGCATCACGAAGATAGAAAAGAAAGAACATGGTGGTCAGGAATTCGGGCATGGAACTGGCAATGGCATTGAGAGTGGCCCCCTTGATCCCGGGAGGCAACTTCCTTCCCAGGAAATCAGATGCGACTTCAAATCCATCGGAGGAACGCCAGATAATTATACAGCTGATAATAATGAGAATCAATGAGATGATCAGCATCCTTTTCTTACCCTTTTAGTTGACGTAACATTACAATCAGTACCTGATCATTTTACAAATGTAGCGATTTTCACTCTTGATTAATCAAAGTATAGCCTGCGCGGACTCTCACTGAGAACTTCACCTATAATGGTTGTCCTGCTGCCCGGTTCGACCCTGTTCAATTCACTGACCATCTCTTCTGCATGATCCGGACTCACCGACATTAACAGACCCCCGGAGGTCTGGGCATCGTGGACCATCATTTTAAGGTTGTAATCCACGTTCCTGGTGAAGTGGGCAGCATTTCCCGTAAACTCCAGGTTCCTGAAGGTAACTCCCGGGATACTGCCTTTTTCAAAAACACTGTAGGCACCGGGCAGGAGCGGAATATTTTCCAGCCGTATCCTGAAACTGACCCTGCTCGCCACTGCCATTTTAAGGGCATGGCCTGCGAGCCCGAATCCTGTCATATCGGTCATGCCGGATACACTGTATTTCTGGGCCAGTTCCGCTCCGCTGCGATTCAGGGCTTTCATCTGGTCAAGTGTCCTCCGGTAATCCTCCTCCGAAACCAATCCATTTTTATGCCCGGAGACAATAGCACCGGTACCGATAGCCCTGGTAAGGATCAGCAGGTCGCCCGGAGCGGCTCCTGCATTGGTAATCAGTTTATCTGGATGTACACGCCCGATTACCGCAAGACCGTATTTGGGGGGGTGGTCCTCGATGGTATGGCCCCCGGCAACTATCGCACCTGCTTCACTTACTTTTTCATGGCCGCCTTTAAGGATTTTTCCGAACACCTCCATTGGCACTTTCTCCCTTGAGAACATCATCAGGTTAAGGGCCAGTAATGGTGTACCACCCATAGCATATACATCCGATAACGCATTTGCCGCTGCGATCTCACCGAACTCGAAAGGATCGGAACAGATCGGTGGAAAAAAGTCCGTCGTAAAGATAAGTGCTGTATCAGGATTGATCCTGTATACTCCGGCATCGTCATGGGTATCTACATCGACCATCAGGTCGGGATCATCCGAGACCGGAAGGTCCTTCAGGACTTCGGAAAGGAGCCCTGCCGGAAGCTTGGCTGAACACCCCCCGTATTCAATGGTGGAAAGAAGGTCAAAAGGTTTATCCATGTGTGTTGTTTCCTGTGCTAGGGATAGATTACATGTCCGGCCCCGGCCAGGGTTTCGGTAATAACCACCATATTGGAGATCATTCCCACTCCAATTTCATACTGGAGTCCGTAATGGTCAATGCAGGTGCCACAGAGCATAATACGTGTCCCCAGCTCTTCAAGTTCTGAGAGGGAGCTGCATACCGGCGACTGTTTCATGGCCAGTTTCACCCCTGAATTATATAATATCACGTGGGTAGGCAAATTATCCTGAAGTTTCAGGTTGTCCAGGAAGATTTCCATGAGGAGCTTCCCCAGTTCAGGGTCCCCTTCACCCATTAGTTCACTTTTCACGCATACCACATAGTCCAGGCCCGGCATGTCAGCATCGCAATAAAGTTCCTCATTGATCTCTGAAATAGTGTCTGCCGGCCGGCCGGTTATCAAAGTATGGATCTTTCCCTCGGTTGTCACCTGGGGTTCGACCCCCTGGTCCCGGAGAAATGTGACCATGTTCTTCAGTGAAGAGTCACTGTCCGTGATTACGGTAACCTTCTCATCCTTATCTGTCTCCAGCAGAGCCTCTTTAAGCATCATCAGGGGCTGCGGGCATTTCAGACCCTTCGTGTCAACTGTCTTCATTTTATCAAAAAAACTGTGTAATATTTTGTATGGCCAAAAGTACGGAATTCTTCATGAATTCAACAACTCCTGGTTCCTGAATCATTAATCCATTCCGCTGAAAAGGTCTGGCCTTTTCTTATTGAATCCGGTGGCCTCCTGGTAAGCAGCAGCCACTGCGAGAATGGTTCCTTCATCAAACAGGTTTCCCAGGAAACTGATACTGGTGGGAGAACCGCTTTCCTTGAAGCCGTTGGGTACCACCACCACCGGGTGACCTGTCAGGTTGGTTGCTAGCAGCTGATTGCCTCCCTGGAACGAGGGTGTAACCACCACGTCAAAATCTTTCATCTTCTCATTATAATCCCGGATGAGCTCGTGCCTGATCCGGTTTGCCTGGATATATTCCACTGCGGTGATGTACCTGGCGGTGCGGAATATATTGGGCCAGGCATACCGGTGCTGGCGGACCAGCAATGAATCCCTGTTTGAGCGGGTAAGCTCGTCAAATGCTGCCGCCGCTTCGGCCTCAAGTATTATGGAGAGGGAGTAAACGGGTATATCCGCATTATCCAGCTCCACAGGAATGAGATCGGCCCCCAGTTTTCTCAATGTTCGCAGGCTCTGTTTATCAAACCCGGATACTGCGTATTCGCTTTCGAAGGCACTCTTGAAATAACCAATTCTCAACTCTGAAAGATCAACGTTGCCCGGGTAAGTGTAGCCGGCATCAATAAGTGTCATATCTGCCGGGTCGGGTCCCCTGATGGCATCAAACACTATGGCACAGTCCGATGCACTCCTGCAGATGGCACCCACCTTGTCCATGCTCCAGCTCAGCGCCATGGCACCCGACCTGGTCACCCGTCCGTAGGTGGGCCGCAGTCCGGTTGTCCCGCAGCGGGTGGACGGGGATACAATGGATCCCCAGGTTTCAGTCCCGATGGCAAAAGGCACCAGTCCGGCTGCCGTTGCCGAAGCAGACCCGGCAGAGGAACCGCTTGATCCCTCCTCCAGGTTCCAGGGATTACGGGTTGTATCCGCGAACCAGACGTCCCCCATGGCAAGGGCCCCAAGGGTGGTTTTGGCCACGAGTATTGCACCGGCCTCTTCCAGTTTCTTAATAACTCCTGCTTTCTCTTCGATCACCTGGTCCTTAAATGCACCCGCTCCCCATGTGGTCGGATAACCCGGAAATGAGAAAAGGTCTTTGGCACCATACGGTATCCCGTGGAGGATACCCCGGTCCTTTCCTTCAGCCAGTTCCGCATCCATTTTCATTGCCCTTTCAATGGCATACTCCTCTGTAAGTGACACCACACAGTGCAGTTGAGGATCATATTTCTTTAACCTGCTGAGATAGAATTCGGTAAGGGCGAGGCAGGATATCTCTCCTGACCGGATCAGGGAGGCCAGTTCGGGTATGGACATAAATGCCAGGTCCTCCTCCAACGAAGGTTTCGAAACATTTTCGGGGATCTCCCATATGTTCCCCGTATCCGGCTCCGGGACCGTGAATCCGTAGGGCAGTGGATTGAACTGGATAGCCGGCGGAACTGAATTCGGCAGGTCAAACGCCCTGATATTCCTGTAAGAATCAATCAGATCTGCCAGCCCCGAATCGATCATAATCTGCTCCAGGCTGTCGAATTCCAGGTCCATCGGATTCATTGCATAGTAGGTGGAATCGATCACCACATTCACATGGGGCTCCTCCTCGTTTTCTTTTTTCTGGCCATCGCACGAAAAAGCAAAAAAGAGAATGAATATAACTCCGGCTAATGGATCTATACTCCTGAAAATCAGTCTGACACTGCACATGATATGCTGTTTTAGTGAAAGGAATCTGAAATATACAAAAAAACAATTCTTTCTTTTGCGATTTCGCCAAGATCATCTATATTTGCAGCCGCAAAAGGGGGCTTAGCTCAGCTGGTTCAGAGCACCTGCCTTACAAGCAGGGGGTCGCTGGTTCGAATCCAGCAGTCCCCACACAACAAAACAAAAGCCCGTTCACGACAGTGGACGGGTTTTGTGCTTTCATGAGGATCCGGCAGGAGCTTGCTCATGAAAGGAACCGAATAAAAGTGCAAAACTGGATTGAGCGCCAGCGAAATACAGGCTTTTGTTTTGTTGTAATTCTCCCCTATACCTTGATCATGACTGAGCTTTGCGAAGGAATAATCCAGCAGTCCCCACACCTTTTGGAGAGGGAGTTAGGTCTTAAGTGATCTGACTCCTTTTTTTGTTGGATTGAAATGGGGTTGAAGATCAGAGCATATCATTCTCCTCCAGCCATTTCCTTACCCTTTCATGCTCTGCCTGGTATTTTGATAGTATAATGCCAAAATCAGTATTCATTCAACCCTACTTTTTTCAACAGTGCATTATAACGCGGTTGATCAGGAATACTATATTTTTCAGTTCTCGTGACAATTTGTGGAATAAGCGAACCATCTTTCTGATTCACGGCTCGCTCAAA
>CAZIAU010000089.1:0-8570 GCA_964536755.1 uncultured Bacteroides sp.
TTTTAAATTCCTTCATTCCCTTTCCAAAAGTCCTGGCCAGCTTGGGTATCTCTTTGGAACCAAAGAGCAACAGTGCGATCAGCAAAGCAAATATTATCTCCTGCCCACTAATAAATAGATAAATCCCAAACATCTTTGCTTTAATTTACGCAAAGATAACAAATCTTGGATTATTCGGTCATGATCTGAAGTATGTAATTTCCTTCAGCTTCCCTGGCTGTCACCTGGTATTTCCAGGAACCCACATACTTATCTTCCTCACCTTCCTTTATGGTAAGTGACTGACTGAAACTGATTTCTGCAGAAGAATTAATGGTCAGGTCTTTAAAGAGTTTTCCGTCAGGGTATTTAACCTGTATGGAGATTTCTCCCGATTTTACTCTGCCACTGATCATGCACCTGAAGTTCCTGACTTCACTGTCCACATCAAACTCACCTTTGGAGGTATCGGAACCCCCGTTAAAACTGTTTCTGAGTGTAAGCTGGGATTGGTTACCCTGTCCGAATGACCCCATTAAATATTGCCCGTCAGGATAGCTGTAGGTTCCTGTTCCCGGCTTCACCAGCCCTCTTGCACGTTCTATTTCTCTGTGCAGTCTTTCAAATTCAATGGCCTGATCCCCGTAGTGTTTTTCCATCTCCTGCATTTTTAATTGCTGCTTCTTCATTTCCTGTTGTTGCCTGTCCAGCATCTCCTTTCTAGCTTTCATTTCCTCTTCCATAGCCGCCTTGTTTTCAGCTTCCTTGCTTTTATTAACCTGTCCATGGACCAGTGAATCGGACAGCATCAAAGAGAGAATCATGAAGATATACCTGAATGTTCTTAATGTTTTCATATGATATATGTTTAACTGTTATCTACTGTATGTAACAAAAATAGGCTTATCAGGCGTGCAACTTGGTTAATGCAGTGTTAATGATTGGTTAACGGGCAATGAAAGGTGTTATCTTAGCAAATGAATAATGCAAGATGAGAAGCCGTTTCCTCATATGGTTATCCGCTCTGGCACTCCTGGTGCTCATTACCGTACAATCCATTCTGATCCTCTATACCTACTCTACCAAGAAAAACCAGTTCGATGAAAAGTTCGGAACACTGGTCAGTGAGGCCATGAGAGAATTCAGCAGTCAGGATTATTTATATGGAATTGATTCTGTATTATACCTCCTGGATAACCTGGCTGTGGAATTTTTATTTTCAGATCCAGATACCCTTACCGTTACTCCCGGACAGGCCTTTTACAAGATCCTTAACAATTACCGTGAACCGGAAAAATTCATTGAGGATTATCTATGGAAGGCCGGTGTGGATCCGGTCTTCACCTATCACCTTCATATTAATGAACTCTATCTTACCGATCTGGGTTATAAACGACAGGTATATCCCGATTCTCTTCTTTTGCCAAAGGCCCCCGCTGAGGCATTACTTGCCGGCACATTCAAACAAACCCGCAATTTTTTCCAGATAACCTATGATGTTTTTATCAATTTCACAAACCGGTCGAAGCTGATCCTGAAAGAGATGTGGTTTATTCTAATTCTTTCTATTATCAGTTCGATCCTTGTATTTACGGTTTTCTATATCACTTTAAGGAATATGATGAAGCAAAAACGCCTGTCGGAAATGAAAACCGATTTCATTAATAACATGACCCATGAGTTAAAAACCCCGTTATCAACCATTTCTGTTGCATCCAGTTCACTGGGTAACCGGACCATAATTCAGCAGGAAGAAAAGGTTGAGGAGTTATCTGGGCTCATAAAACGGCAAAACCGGCACCTGTCGGAGCTGATCGACAGGATACTGGATATCAATATATGGGAAAAGGACCAGGTCAAGCTTAAGCCGGCATCGATTCAGACAGAAAAGTGGATCAGGGAACTGGTGGATGCATTTATACTGGATAAAGGAAAGGCTGTTGAAATCAGATTGCAACTGAATTTGCAATCAGAATCGCTCGTTATGGACGAAGTTCATATGTCGACAGTGATTAATAATCTGTTGTCAAATGCTGCAAAATACGGTAGCAGTAAATGTTGCATTGATATAGTTATCAGGGAAGAAAAAGGTTTCCTGGAAATTTTCCTAAAGGACAACGGACCGGGAATCAGGAGGGAAGAACTCAAACATATTTTTGAAAAATTCTACCGGGGAGAGGAATCAAAAAAACGGGTTATTAAAGGTCTTGGCCTGGGCCTGTATTATGCAAAACAAATTGTTGAGGCACACCATGGGACCATAACTGCTGGTAGTACTCCCGGTAAGGGGACCTCATTTTTAATTAAAATTCCTACAAAATATGGATTTACTACTGGTTGAAGATGATATCGATCTTCAGAAGGTACTTGCCCAGTACCTGGAATTATCAGGTTTCAGGGTCTATAC
The DNA here is from genome assembly GCA_964536755.1 of uncultured Bacteroides sp. Lineage (GTDB taxonomy): Bacteria > Bacteroidota > Bacteroidia > Bacteroidales. The sequence continues at coordinate 2,387 of CAZIAU010000089.1, forward strand.
TGCCAATCACGGGAAACACGGATTGAAACTGTTCCGTAAACATCATATCGATCTTTGCATTCTGGATGTGATGATGCCTGTAATGGATGGTTTCACTCTGGCAGAGGAGATACGTACACTCGATCCGGCCATGCCTGTAGTTTTTTTAACAGCAAAGAATCAGAAGGAGGACCGCCTGAAAGGGTTAAAAATTGGTGCTGATGATTACATCACCAAGCCTTTTGAGGCCGAAGAGCTTGTATTGCGGCTAAAAAATATATTGAAACGAACAGGCAAGGAGGAACTTAAATCAACCAGGCTCGGGAACCTGGATATACGGTTTAATGAACTTCTTATTGATGACGGAAAACAGGAGCATAACCTGACCCCACGTGAATCTGAACTGCTTCGCTATCTGCTTGATAATCCCAATACCCTGTTAACCAGGGAGCAGATCCTTGAGGATCTTTGGGGACAGAATGACTATTTTCTCGGGCGCTCCATGGATGTTTTCATTTCAAGATTGAGAAAATACCTTCAGGGCGAGCCCTCCGTATCGCTCGAAACAAAAAGGGGTGTGGGATTCATCTTCAAGGTCTCCTCCCACACCCCCATGTAATTTTACTGAGTTCCTATTTTCTTACCGTCCCTTTCAGTACCCGGATATTCTCTCCCTTTTTGATAGTGTCATATACCACTGGCGTAGCAATAAACAGTGATGAGTAAGTACCCACTACCACACCCACAAGCAGGGCAAAAATAAATCCTCTGATTACATCACCACCAAATATAAAGATTGCAAGAAGAACGAAGAATGTACTCAACGAAGTACTGAAAGTACGGCTCAGTGTACTGTTCAGCGCAGTATTGAATATTTCCTTTCTATCCCGTCTCTTCTGTAACCCTACATATTCCCTGATCCGGTCGAACACCACCACTGTATCATTAATGGAGTATCCCACAACAGTCAGGATCGCTGCAATAAATGATTGGTCAAGCTCAAGCGAAAATGGCATCAAGCCCTTCAGCAGGGAAAAAAGTCCAATTACGATCAACACATCATGCATGAGGGCTACCAGAGCACCGAATCCGAACTGCCAGTTACGGAACCGGACCAGTATGTACAGGAAGATGATGACGAGCGAAGCAAATATAACTATGACCGCAATACGTTTTATATCATCCGCAATGGTCGGGCCCACCTTGTGAGCACTGATAATGTAGTCCTGGCCATTCAGGAAATCATCCAAAGTAGCCCCTTCATCCAGGAATGGCAACAGTTCTTCAAACATCTCGGCTTTAATGATGGAATCCACTTCGGGACTGTCGTCGTCGATCAGATGTCTTGTGGTTACCCTTACCGTGTTTCTTGAACCATAAGTAATTACTGTCGGGGCTTCACCAAAAGCGGTTTCCAGCCTGCTCTGTATATCCTGAGTTTCAACCTCCTGGTTAAAGGCGATAACATAATTTCGTCCACCCGAAAAATCCACTCCCAGATTCAGTCCCCTGGTAATAAGGGAAGTTACCCCTGCCAGGATGACCAATCCGGAAATGACATAGAATATTTTCCTTTTTCCAACGAAATCAATATTTGCATTTTTAAATGCATTTTTTGTGATTTTAGTATCAAAGGTAACATCCCTTCCTTTGCTCATCATGCGCTCATACATGAGCCTTGTCAGGATAATAGCACTGAATAATGAGGTCAGGATCCCTATTACCAGTGTTGTGGCAAAACCCTTAATGGGGCCGGTACCAAAGAAAAACAGGATCAAACCTGTAAGAAATGTAGTGATCTGGGCATCGAAAATAGCCGAGTATGCATTTTTGTAGCCATCCTTGATGGCAGCCTTCAAATTCTTTCCCGCGTTTAATTCTTCCCTGATCCGTTCATAAATAAGAACGTTAGCGTCCACCGACATACCTATAGTAAGGACGATACCTGCAATACCCGGCAGTGTCAGAACTGCCTGTAAAGAGGCCAGTACTCCAAATAAAAAGAACATATTGGCCAGCAGGGCTATATCTGCCACCAATCCAGCTTTCCTGCTGTAATAAAAGATCATATATGCAAGAACTACCACAAATGCGATCAGGAAAGAGTTAAGTCCATCCTTTACCGACTTTGCACCTAGTGAAGGGCCAATCACCTCGCTGGATTCAATGCGTGCACGGGCAGGCATCTTACCTGATTTCAGGATGTTGGCAAGGTCGTCCGCATCTGCCTGGGTGAAGTTTCCTGATATTGATGAACTACCTCCCTTGATCTCCTCGGATACATTAGGTGCAGAATAAACCAGCCCATCCAGTACAATAGCAATCGCCTGATTTACATTTTCCCTGGTGAGATTGGCCCATTTTTTTGCTCCTTCCGAGTTCATATTCATGCTTACATTGAACTCGCCGGTGTACGGATCTGTACCGACCCTTGCATCGGTAACATACTTACCGTCCATGGCCGGCTGACCGTTACGGGTGGATTTCAGGGCGTGGAGGCGTATAAATTGTTGTTCCTCTCCATCGGGTTGAAAGTGCCATGCAAATACCAGGTCCGACGGGAATAGCTGCCTGATCTGGGGTATTGAGAGATACTCATCCACCTTGGCTGTATCTTTCAGCAAAACAACACCCACTGTGGATCCGTGAATAAAATTTCGTTGATTATCAAGATAAGGTGTAAGTACGGCTATCAATGGATTTTCCTGATAGAATTGCGATTCCTGGTCATCAAATTTCTGAGTTGAATCCAGATCGGAAAGAAGGTCCAGGTCATTGGTATCCAGGAGTAATTCCTCCTGGGGAATATCAAGTAATGATTTTTCTGAATCGGTTTCCCCGATTGCCGGTTGTTCCGTTTCTGAAGTCCCTGGTCCCGTATCTTCAGCAGCACTTAAATCTGTGGATTCTGCTCTGATGATATTGGCCAGTGTTGTATTTGCCACTTCCAGGTAATTCCAGACCTCTGAATTTTCATAGGTGGTCCAGAACTCCAGATTGGCTGTTCCGGTCAGCAATTTGGTTACACGCTCCGGTTCCTTTACCCCTGGAAGTTCAACAAGGATTCTCCCCTGTCTTTCCAGTTTCTGTATATTCAACTGAACAACACCGAACCGGTCAATCCTGTTTCTCAGTACATTATAAGAATTATCAATAGCATCATCCGCTTCAGCTTTCAGGAATGTAACCACATCCTCGTTGGTGGAATTAAAATCAATCTGGCCCCTGGTTTCGGGGGTCATAAAGAACTGGGCAAGCTGAGCACCCGGATTGAGTTCCTCAAATGCCTCTGCAAAAAGATCCACAAAATCGCTCTGGCTATTGGTTTTCTTCTGCCTGGCAAGGGACATTGTTTCAATGAATACCGGGTCGGTCAGGAATTGCGGGGCAGCAAGGGACCGGATAATATCCTCCACGGCAATTTCCAGGATCACATTCATTCCTCCTTTGAGATCAAGACCCAGATTTATCTCTCTTTCCTTACATTCCTGGTATGTATATTTCTTAAACAGAACATTATATACCACCTCTCCTTTCATGGAATCCAGGTAAGACCGCTCAAGGCGAACGTCTCCGCCTGCATAATTCTTTGCATCTCGTTCCACCTTTTGGGTGAATACAGTGAATAAAAGCTGATAAACACTCACCAGCGCCAAAACAATGGTAAAGAACCTGATAGCACCTTTATTTTGCATTTTTAACTAGATTATTGATAGTTACCCGATTGTCTTTTTGGAATAGGCCGCAAATATAGCACTAATTTTTTGCACTTAAGAACGTACAGATAAAAAAATTGCGCAACCGGCACACATTCCGGTTGCGCAATACATTTGATTTAACTATTTGGTAACCTGATATGTACAGAGTGTTCCTTAAAAGAGTTTCAGATCGTCAAGTACCTTCATCACATTTTTGACGCTTTCAGCAGATGTGCTGAGTAACTTCCTTTCATCAGTGTTAAGTTTGATCTCAATGATCTCCTCAACCCCGTTTTTACCAAGTTTTGCCGGTACGCCAAGAAATATTTCGTTTAATCCGAACTGTCCACTCAGATAGGCACACATAGGAAATATCCTGTGCTGATTGTTCACAATGGACTCTGCCATCTGAGCGGCGGCGGCCCCGGGTGCATACCATGCTGATGTACCCATCAGGGCTACAAGCTCACCGCCTCCTTTGCGCGTCCGTGCCACTATCTTATCCAGTTCGTCGTTACCTATCAATTCGGTGATGGGAATCCCGCTCACTGTAGTATATCGTGGCAAAGGGACCATGGTATCACCATGTCCACCCATCAACATAGTATTAATATCAAGTGGGGATACATTCAGGGCCTCTGCCAGAAATGCCTTAAAACGCCCTGTATCCAGAATTCCAGCCATTCCAAATACCTTGTGAGGTTCAGTACCGGCAGCCTGATAGGCCGTGTAAGTCATTACATCAAGAGGATTGGCAACCACGATGATTATCGCATCAGGTGAATATTTTATCGCCTTTTCCGTCACTTCCTTGACAATGCCTGCATTGGTTTTGATCAGGTCATCTCTTGACATACCGGGTTTACGGGGCAAACCGGAGGTGATCACAATAATCCCTGAATTTTCAGTCTTAGAATAATCACCGGTGGATCCTGTTACCCGGGTGTTAAAATTTAGAATGGAAGAACTTTGCCAGATATCCAGAGCTTTTCCTTCTGCCAGACCTTCTTTTACATCAAGAAGGACCACCTCATTGGCAAGTTCCTTCTGTGCAATTACGTTTGCGCATGTTGCACCAACGTTTCCGGCACCAATTACTGTGATTTTATTCATACGAATTCATTTTTAGGTTAATAAGGTAGTAAAAAGGGTTATTTTATCTAAGAGTTGAGTAAATGTAATAAATATTGGAATGGAACGGGGATTGTTTTATAGCATGTGAGACTGGAATATTTGACTTTGCGTTCTAAATATGGTAAATTGAGCATTTACCTGTTCAGCACTCCAAACAATGAAAGTAGATTTATCCGAATATCTGGATGACTGGTATAAGGAAGACCCTGCAAAAAATATTTTTCCGGGTCCTGTCGTCACCATTTCCAGGGAGGTGGGCTGTCCCGCAAAAAGAATCGCGTGTGACCTCTCAGATCATCTGAATTCTCTTAAGAAAGTAAAAGGCAAAGAGCATCCATGGCGATGGATCAGTAAAGAGATCCTGAGTGAGTCTGCCAGGGAGCTGCAGGTGGATTCCAGTCAGATACAACATGTATTTGAATATAAAAACCGCGGCGTCCTTGAAGATATTTTACTGGCACAATCCAAAGATTATTATAAATCGGACCTGAAGATCAGGACCACCATTGCCAAAGTGATCCGGAAATTTGCAAATGAAGGAAATGCAATTATTGTCGGCCGGGGAGGTGTAGCTATCACCAGAGATATTCCCCGTTCACTCCATATTTTTCTGGAAGCCCCTCTGGAATGGCGTGCGTTAAGGGTGTCCGAAAAGCAAAATCTGTCTATTGAACAGGCACGCAGTTATGCCCAGAACATCGATAAAAAAAGAATGCAATTCAGGGATTACTACCAGGGAAAGGGAAATGATTACACCCGGTTTGATTTGAAATTGAACTGCATGACACTTAACAACAGGGAAATCGTTCAGATCATCTCTGGGGCCATGAAAACACGGCTAATGATCTAAAAGTTTTGCTAATTTTTAGAGTGCAAACTTTAAACTTTTTTCGCATGTTCAGATATACTTGTTTATTGTTATCCTTTTTTATATTTCTGCATGCCTGCAATCAATCTGTTTCCTATTCCGACCAGGATGAATTGTTCGTAATATCTGGCGATTCCACTGAATCAGGACAGGTTTTCAGTGTTATATATGCTCTCCATTTACCTACTGATATTTCAATCCTCTTCGAGGAAACAGGAACCGGATTCAATCCCGGAATACTCATGCCACAGGACAGGATCCCCCTCTATGATGAACCCGGACAAATGGCACTCCTCATGGGGGTCCTTGGTGTGGACCTGAGCTATTGTAAATTATTTGAAAGATTCCCGGAATCGGCCGAATGTTACCATCAGATAGAGCTACTCGCCGATAACCTGAATCTCCCTGAGGAGATTTTTGAAAAACCTTCTGAGAATCTTGATAATTATATGGATGATCCCGATTCACTTACCGGTTTGATAAACAAGGTATTCCATGGTGTGGA
>CAZIAU010000090.1:0-8549 GCA_964536755.1 uncultured Bacteroides sp.
CTCTTTCGGACCTGTACTAATGTTCGGATTGGGGGGTATCTTCGTGGAGATATTTAAGGATGTCAGTTTTGGAGTAGCTCCACTCAGCCGTGAAGATGCCTGGAATATGATCAGCCGGACCAGGGCTTACACCATTCTTAAAGGGGTCAGGGGAAAGGCGCCCAGGGATATTGAAACCATTGTTGATACCTTGCTGAAGCTCGGACAACTGGCCATGGATTATCCGCAAATTAAAGAACTGGATATTAATCCCCTCTTTGTAATGGATGAAGGAAAGGGTTGTGTTGTCGGAGATGCAAGAATGATATTAAATAATTCAAATAACTAAAACCAATTAAAATGAGAATTGTAATCAAAGAAACCCGCGAGGAAACAGGGAAATGGACCGCAGATTATATCCTTAATAAGATAAGGAAATTCAACCCGACCGCGGACCGGCCATTTGTGCTGGGGTTGCCCACCGGATCTTCGCCTATGCCGGTTTATGAGGAGTGGATCAGACAATACAAGGCAGGCAATATCTCCTTCAGGAATGTGGTAACCTTTAATATGGATGAATATGTGAACCTGCCGGAAGATCACCCTGAAAGCTATCATGCTTTCATGTATAACAATCTTTTCAATCACATCGATATTCAACCCGAGAATATCAATATCCTGAATGGGAATGACTCCGATCTGGATAAGGTTTGCAGGGATTATGAAGCAAAAATTGTAGCCTATGGCGGCATCGAACTGTTTCTTGGAGGTATAGGACCGGACGGACATATTGCATTCAATGAACCGGGATCCTCACTGGTTTCAAGAACAAGGGTTAAAACCCTCTCCTATGACACCATACAGGCCAACTCCAGATTCTTTAACAATGACATGTCCAAGGTACCGACACAGGCGCTGACCGTTGGAGTCGGAACTGTGATGGATGCAAGGGAAGTAGTGATAATTATTACCGGTTTTTCCAAGGCAAGGGCTGTCCGCGAGGTAATTGAAGGAGGCGTAAGCCACATGTGGACTGTGTCCATGCTGCAATTACATGAACACGCCATAATTGCCTGCGATGATCCGGCTACCATGGAGCTCCAGGTCGAAAGCGTCAAATACTTCAAGGAAATAGAAGAGATTGCAAATAAAAACTTACCAAGAAGATAATAATATGAAGTACAGGCCCTTAACAGATTCAGAAATATCAGTCCTGGAGAGTCAGGACTGTTTTTCTTCAGACTGGTCAGACATAACTGTGGCAGGGGACTTTTCACCAGATTACATTCGTCATGTCCGGTTCGAAGGAAATGTCAGAATAGGGAAAATCGGTGGTGAAGTGAAAACCGGCAGCGGAGAAATCAAAGAATCGGGTCTGTACAACTGCAAAATCAGCAATTGCGAACTGGGGGATCATCTCCTTATCGACAATGTTCATCTGGTAAAGAACTACCGGGTCGGGGATGGGGTGATTATTGAAAATACGGGTATGGTTTCGGTGGACGGGATAACTGCTTTCGGGAATGGTTTCGGGGTCGAGGTGCTGAATGAGGGAGGGGGCCGCGAAATACCGATTTTCGATGGACTAACCGTCCAGCTGGCCTATATGCTGGTTGCTTATCGTCATGATCCGGAATTCATCGGGGCTGTGTGTGGGATGATTGAGACATACAAAGAGGAAAGAACCTCTGAAACCGGATCTATAGGAGCGGGGAGTGAAATTTTGAATACCGGTACCATATGCAATGTGGAGATTGGAGAGAGTGCTTTCATAAAGGGAGCCTCCCTGTTAAAGAACGGGACCATTAAGAGTAACGGACATGCCCCGGTTGTCATTGGTGATAATGTCATAGCAAAGAATTTCATTATACTGTCGGGAGCCAGGGTAGCTGGCGGGGCACTGATAGATAAATGTTTTGTCGGTCAGGCTGTGGAGGTTGGAAAACAGTTTTCGGCAGAGAACTCTCTCTTCTTCGCAAACAGTGAGGCTTTCCATGGGGAGGCGGTTTCTGTTTTCGCAGGCCCCTATACAGTTACACACCATAAATCCTCGTTGCTGATCGCAGGTATGTTCTCATTTTTCAATGCAGGAAGCGGGACTAACCAGAGCAACCATATGTATAAACTTGGACCGGTCCACCAGGGTATTATGGAAAGAGGATCAAAAACCGGGTCCTTTTCCTATATGTTATGGCCCAGCAGGATAGGGGCCTACACGGTGGTTATGGGTAAGAATATGGCAAGTTTCGATACCAGCGACTTCCCGTTTTCCTATATAAATGTGGATCATGAAAAGAGCATACTGACTCCGGGAATGAATCTGTTTACCGTTGGTACCAGGCGGGACAGCATGAAATGGCCTTCAAGGGATAAAAGGAAGGATCCTGAAAAGGCCGACCTGATCAACTTTGATTTTCTGAGCCCCTATATTATTCAGAAAGTACTTGAAAGCAGGAGGATCCTGAAGGAGTTGTATGAGAAGACAGCCAAGAAGCAGGAAACGGTATTTTACAAAGGGATCCGAATAAAAAGGTTAATGCTTAAATCGACGCAGAAGTATTATGAAATGGCCCTTTCCATATTCATCGGGACCCAGGTTGTGGAAAGACTTGAGGGGATGAAGGATAGGGGTTCCATAGAATCTGTAAGGGAAGGCCTTCGATCCTCCGGCAATCAAAAGGTTGACAGGTGGATAGATCTTGGCGGGATGGTAGCTCCTGACCGGGCAATATATGATTTAATGGACATAACAAAATCGGGGGACCTGAAAAATACGGACTCAATTTTACGGGAATTGAATCACATTCATGAGAATTATACCGGGTATACATGGGACTGGACCGTGGATCTGTTATCCGAACTGTACAATATCGATGTGAGTAAGATCGTAATACCTCAAATCATTGAGCTTATCTCAACATGGAAATCGGAGTCTATAAAACTGGATAAAATGATCTTAAACGATGCTACAAAGGAGTTTGATGACAGCAGTAAAATAGGCTTTGGAGTGGATGGGAATAAAGAAGTTGTTGACCAGGATTTCGAATCAGTCAGGGGAACACCCGAAAAGAACAGGTTCATCATTGGGATTGAGGAAGAGATAAAGCAGATTGAAGAGAGGGCTTCCGGGCTGACAGACTCGATCCGGGAAATATAAGGATCATTCTCAATCCTTCACACACCGCACGGAATATGAAGAGTCGGACTTCTTAACCTCACGATAGACAAATCCATTGTAAGAGTGAAGAAAACGGTAATAAACCACGCCGCTTTCGGAGGGTGCCGTCCAGAAATATGCGCCGTCATATTTAAAGGAACCATCGGAGCGCCCTCCCCCGGGAAGTGCTGAAAATCCGCTGGAATTATTTGCCGGTGATCGCCTTCCCCAGATCTTGTTTTCCGTTGATTTTAACTTATAGCCGTGACCGTCCCCACGTTTCCCGATCGCCAGCAAATCGTTATCAAGTCCTATATGACGTTCCAGTAAAAGCCACTCTTCATCTGTGGGCAGGTGCCATCCGTCGGGGCAAACCTGACCGGCCTGCTCCAGGCTGTATAACCTTCCATAGGATTCACATTTTTCTGCCGAATTACCAAGACAGAAGCTCCCGGGCGCATTGAAATTAAGGTTCTCCGCCATCCAGACCTGTTCCCCGATCCGCACCCACCTGTAGTCATTCATATCCCGGGGATCGTTATAACTCCCCGAAGAGGTATTGCTGAAGAATTCCTCACGGGTATCTTGTGCAGTGACCGGGAACGGATCAGGCTCCTGTGCTGGAACTTTATGTGGAGTTGATAACGGCGTGATGCCGGAAATATTTTCAGAAGGGGTGATCGGGTTTTCATTCCGGAGAAAATAGAAATTCCCGACCAGGGATGTGGATTCCCAGGGGGTTTGTTGAAAATTGGATTTTTCATTTACATAATTCCTCACATTCTGAAACATTTCGAGTATTGAAATATCAGGAATTTGCATGTTACGCAGAATAGCTTCGGTGTAAAGACCGTTCATTCCGGTACCATCAGAGGCAACACTTCCGGGAGCTGTTGCATAGGCAATAAGCGTCCCGGAGGGTGCATTCATGAATGCCAGACCCGAGCCTGATGCTGAACGGGACCAGCTTCTTTCGAAAGGATTATTCCGGCATGCATCCAGGATCACTATGTTGACTTTCGACCTGGCATCCTCCATGTGAGCCAGTACCCTGTCCGCCCTCACACAATCATATTCCACATGCATCTCTGACTGGACCACAGCATCCACCGGAATCAGAAAGTTATCTCCGTCAGCCTGGATCCCGTGACCGGCATAGAAGAAGAGACCCACATCATAATGTCTCAGTTTCATTCCGAAATCGTCAATGGCCCTTTTCATCTCCCCCTGATCCAGATTGAAATATTCAAGTACATCAAATCCCACCTGATAGAGCGCTCTTTTCATTTCCATGGCATCGTTCACAGGATTTCGCAGAACCCCGCCATGTTCATAAGCACTGTTCCCAATGACAAGTGCCAGCCTTTTTTCCTGGGAATGAACGGAATATGAGAACAGGGTCAGAGATATGAACAGGAGGATCTTCCTCATGATATTAGCATTGGATATGTTGCTGGCCGGATACAAACCGAAGATACTGTTTTAGTTTCATTTCGTTTTACGTTTTTTATAACACAGGGTTTCATGATTGCTGATTTATGGAGAGAGTATCCATCACTTCTTTTTTACTGCGATTATTCTTACATTGTTAGGACTACTTGAACAGTTATAATTTAAAGCAATTATTCATGAATGTAAATCCGAAGAAAGGAACAGGTCCGGTAATAAGAGAAATAAAAGTGACACCCATTGCCGTAACTGATCCGCCGTTACTGAATTCCGTCGGGGTACATGCTCCCTATGCCCTGCGAACCATCATCGAACTTATTACCGAAGACAATATAAGCGGGATAAGCGAGATACCGGGAAATATTGAAATAAATGAACTTCTGGAAAGATCAAAGGAGGTGATCCTGGGCGCTGATCCGTTTCAACTGAACAGGATACGTGCTGATATTTTCAGCCGGTTCGGATCCGCGGAAACGGAGGACCGGGGCGATAATCCGTGGGACAGCAGGAAACTGGTACATGTTTACAGTGCCATTGAAGTGGCATGCCTCGATATACAGGGTAAGATATGTGGCCGGCCGGTGGTGGATCTTCTGGGAGGAATGTGCCGGGAAACAGTTCCCTTCAGCGCCTACCTGTTTTACAAATATGAAGGAGCGGGAGGCCCGCTCGGTTTTAAGATCGACCCGGAGGCAAAAGGCTGGGATGCCGCACGGCAGGCACCTGCCCTGAATCCTGAAGAAATTGTTGTACAGGCGAGAGCCATGATAAAAGAATTCGGGTTCAGATCCATAAAGCTGAAGGGAGGGGTTTTTCCGCCCCGGGAAGAGGTGGATGCCATACTCCGTTTAAGGGAGGTTTTCGGACCTGGTGTTCCCCTGAGGTTCGATCCCAATGGGGTCTGGGCGGTCGATACTGCCATAAAGTTCGGTAAGGAAATGGAGGGCGTTCTCGAATACCTGGAGGATCCCACCCGGGGCCAGGCAGGCATGGCCGAGACCAGGCGGAAACTGAAAACTCCGTTTGCCACGAATATGTGTACCACATCCTTTGAAGAGATCCCGGAGGCCGTTCGCCTCTGGTCAGAAGACATTATCCTCAGCGACCATCACTTCTGGGGCGGTTTAAGAGAATCAATCAGCCTGGGAAAAATTTGCCAGACCTTTGGGAAAGGACTTTCCATGCACTCCAACAGCCACCTGGGGATTTCTCTGATTGCCATGGTCCATATGGCAGCAGCAATACCTAATCTAACCTACGATCTGGACACCCATTATCCATGGCAATCGGATGAAGTAATCACCGGAGGAAGAGTGAAATTCGAGGGTGGTCAGATAGAGGTTCCACGGGAACCTGGACTGGGGATAGAGCTGGACCGTGACCAACTGGAAAAGTTGCACAATGATTTTAAAAATTGTAATATCACTCACCGGGATGATACAGCGGAAATGAAAAAACTGGATCCTGACTGGGAGTTTAAACCGATCCGCTGGTAGCCGGTTGAGACAATTCACTTATGGACCCTCTTATTCTGCTTTTCATAGGTCTTGCTGTTATTCTTAGTTCTATCCTTGTGCTGAAACTGCATCCGGTCCTGGCACTGCTGTTTGCTGCGATCATAGTCGGCATCCTCACCAGCCCGGATAACCTGGTACAGTTTGCCCGGTTGAAAGGATTATCTGCAGAAGAAACTTCGGCGCTGGTAGCACAACCCGTGGGAAAGAGGATAGCGGAAGCATTCGGGAACACCGCATCCAAAATCGGGATACTGATCGCTATGGCAGCCATTATCGGAACCAGTCTGCTCAGGAGCGGGGCTGCGGATAAGATCATCAGGAGGGCACTCAGGTTGTTCGGGGAAAAGAGAGCACCGGTAGCATTTTTAACAGGGGGTTTTACTCTCAGTATCCCGGTATTTTCCGATACGGTATTCTATCTAATGGTACCTCTGGCAAAAGCCATGACTCTCAGAACGGGTAAGAACTACCTCTTCTATATAACGGTGATTGTGGCCGGCGCAGGAATGGCTCATTCGCTTGTACCGCCAACCCCCGGTCCCCTGTTCGTGGCGGGTGAGATGGGAATAGATATGGGGGTAATGATGATAGGCGGACTGACTGTGGGTATGTTTACCATTACCGCGGGTTACCTTTATGCTGCCTGGGCAAATAAGAGATGGACAATTCCTTTAAGGGATACTGGTGATGTTACGGTTTCAGAGTTGCAGGCCCTGACCAGAAGAGAGGACCGGAATCTGCCTCCACTCTGGATTTCATTGTTGCCGATCATATTGCCCATCATCCTGATTTCGGGAAATACAATTTCCCAGGCGGTAATGTCTGAGGGTTTACTGCATTCATCATTTACCTTTATCGGTGACCCCAATATTGCGCTGACACTGGCCGCTGTGGTGGCACTGGTAACCATGGCCAGGTATGAAACGGACAGGAAGAAGGTGAAGCAATTTGTTATTGAATCATTGCGAAGTGCCGGGATGATCATATTGATCACCTCCATGGGTGGGGCACTGGGAGGTATGTTGCAACAGACGGGAATAGGTGCCAGGATACAGGATCTGGCTGTTCATTACCAGATGGCAGTTTTGCCACTCGCCTTCCTTGTAACTGCACTGATGAGGACGGCCCAGGGATCGGCTACCGTTGCAATGATCACTGCAGTGGGTATACTGGGCGGACTTGCGAACCTGGGGGAGCTGGCCTTTCATCCTGTCTACCTGGCCCTGGCCATAGGATGCGGATCGAAGCCGGTCCCGTGGATGAACGACAGCGGATTCTGGGTAATCTGCACCATGAGCGGGATCACTGAAACTGAAACGCTCAGAACTTTTTCATCAGTGCTGAGTGTCATGGGTATTGTGGGGCTGTTTGTAATCCTGATACTGGCAAGACTTTTTCCGTTAATTTAAATTACTAGGTTATAAATAATTATAAAATCTTAAAGAATGAAAAATTTAAAAAAGAGACTGATGGCCGGTGAAGCCGTAAACGGGTGCTGGCTGAACAGCGGATCCGCCATCAACGCTGAAATTGTCGGCCAGGCGGGATTTGACTGGGTTACCATTGATCTTGAACACGGTGTGGGTACAGAAAATAACCTGCTCCATCAGCTTCAGGCCCTGGGCGGAAGCAAGACCGTTCCCATCGCACGTGTTGAGGCCCTGGTCCGCCAGCGGGTAAGCCGGATGCTGGAACTGGGTGCGGAAGGGATAATTTTTCCCCAGATCCAGAACCGGGAAGAGGCCGAGCAGGCCATATCCTTTATGAAATACCCCCCCAGAGGGGTACGGGGCATGGCTACCATGTTCCGGGCCATTGATTTTGGACGGACTTTTGAAAGTTATTATGCAGGAGAGATGGACGATGTGTTGGGTGTCATCCAGATAGAAACCCTGGGATCACTTGAACACCTGGATGAAATAGCAAATATTGACGGGGTGGATGTCCTGTTCGTGGGACCCATGGACCTGTCGCTTGCCCTGGGGAACTTCAGGCAGTTCGATCATCCTAAGTATATTGACACGATGAAGAAGATTAATGAAGCAGCAAGGAAAGCAGGGAAAGCCACGGGGGTCCTGATGGGCAACCCGGGTCAGTATAAAGGATATTATGAGCTGGGATTCAGAATGCTCGGATGTGGATCCGATTCGGTCTTCCTCAGCAAAGGCGCATCAAATATGGTCAGGGACATGAATGAGCAGCTGGAAAAGAGCAAATGATCACTCTTCTTAATTAATCAGTAGTTTACCGGTACTCATGGTGCCCCTTGGGACTTCTATTGAATACAGATACAACCCACTGAGCAGGTTTCCCGTGTAAATTGAATCTGACGCTTTATTCAATTCACGCCTGATTACTGTGCGACCTTGCAGATCGGTCAGGTTAAACTGAACAGGCATACCGGTCGAATTAGATTGAATGTATACCCTGTCGCTTTCAGGACTGGC
>CAZIAU010000091.1:0-8535 GCA_964536755.1 uncultured Bacteroides sp.
CCCATCCAAGGGTCGGGTCCCCTATTTTATTGGGATAAAATCCAACCAGGGTAACCTTATCGACGCTGACGTAATAATTCTTGGACATATTTGGAAGCGTCGCGTAATTTGAAACGGCCTCATTACCGTTGACGCCATAGGAAAGCCTGAGTTTCAGCATACTGACCTGTTCCACATTTTGCATGAAACTCTCCTTCGCAATATTCCACCCCACAGCTACAGATGGAAATACTCCGAACTTACTGTTATCCCCGAAGGCTGAGAAACCATCCCGGCGAACAGTAAATGTAAGCAGGTACTGACTGTTGAAAGAGTAGTTGGCCCGGAACATTTGTGAGAGATGTTGCGCCTCGGAGAACTGGGAACTGGGCTCAATCAGTGCTCCCTGTGCAGCCTGGTAGTAAGTCATTATGTCGTTGGGATAGCCATTTCCAAAAATATCATGTCCTTCGTTCCACTCTTTCTGTGCACTGTATATTCCCGTTAAAAAGAAATTATGCCGGCCGAATTCCCTGGAATAGCTGACAATATTCTCAATCAGCCAGTCTTCGTCATAATCATTTTCAATTAAGAGTTCCCCATTTGCCTGGAGTCCCTTGTGAGTATCCCTGCCACGGTACTCCTGGAATAATCCAGAACTAAAATTATAACCCGTATTCAATTTATAGGTAAGGCCCTTAATAAATGGAAATTCAAAAAGAAGATAATTATTGGATATTATACGCCTGGCCTTATCGCTGTTTGCATAAAGGGTTTCCAGCATGGGATTTTTGCCATATCCACCATCTTCCCAGACTTGAATCCGATAAGTTCCGTCTTCATTGTAGGGAATCCCGAGTGGATTCGTGTTATGTGCATTCTCAAAATCCGCCTGTGTACCGCTTCTGTCATAATAACCAAACTGGGTACTGGTTCCGTATGTAATCCACTTGTTTAGTTTCTGGTCCAGATTAATGCGGAACAGGTATCGGTTAAATTGGTCTCCAACGGAAATGCCCTGTATACCGGTAAAAGAAGTATTGATGTAGTAACGGGTTCTATCTGTTCCTCCGCTGATGGAGAGGTTATGCAACTGCCTTCTCCCCAGCCGGGTGGCCATACCGAGCCAGTCTGTGTCACGGCCGGTTGCATACCCTTCATCCTCAATGGGAGTCGTTGTCTCTCCCCTTTCCGTTTTTAATTCATAGAACTCTTTAGCAGAGAGATATTCAGGTACGGATACCATCTGGTCAATTCCAAAACTACCGTTGTAGGTGGTAATCATTTTTCCCACCTCTCCTCTTTTAGTTGATATCAGGATTACACCGTTGGCACCCCTGGAACCATAGATCGCTGCAGCGGATGCATCTTTAAGTATTTCCATTGATTTAATATCCTGAGGATTGATCTCGGACAACTCCCCTAAATACTCAACTTCGTCCAGTATTATCAAGGGAGTATTTGAAGCGGAAATAGAATTCTGTCCCCTTATGAGAACACTGTTGGAGGCGCCTTCTGCGTCTGATTCGTTGTGGACTACGGAAAGACCGGCCATACTGCCCTGTAGCATCTGTTCAATATTCGGACTTGGCCGGCTTTCTATTATCTCTTCACCGATTGATACAACCGCACCTGTCACATCACTCTTTTTCTGAGTTCCGTAACCAACCACAATAACCTCATCCAGGCCGATTATCTCTTCTTCAAGTATACAATCGATAGTAGTCATGCCTGAAACTGGAATTTCCTCTGTTTTCATTCCCAGAAAGGAAAATACCAGGACTGAATTAACCGATCCTACCTCTATGGAATAGTTACCTTCCGCATCTGTTATGGTACCGTTGACAGATCCATCAGCTGTCTCTTTTTCAATGACAGTTACACCCGGGATTGATTCCCCCGAGGCATCTGTGACTTTTCCGGTAACTGTGATCTGACCGAAAGACACTATCGTGAACGACAACATCAGGAAGGCGGTCAGAAATAACGCCGGGATCTTTATCCTGCAAATAAGTCTTTTTTTAATTGTGAAATTTTTTTTCATAGTTGGGGTTTTAACGATTTCGTTAATAGTTCGGGTTATGTGAATTTAAGGCTTGCCCTCACCAAATATATGAAATGTCCCATGTTAAAAAAATTGGGTGCAAATTATTGCGAATCAAGGAGGATAAATTCCTGATTAGAAATGTGAATACTTGTACGATTCTAATCTGATGATAGATATAGAGATTCCTGCCCGGATGGAGAAAACCTCATTCCAGCAATTCAAAATCATGCATGTTGCAGTTTTCTATAATGGCAGTAATAGTATTGGACATGGCCAGTTGCATATTATTCCGTATCTAATTGGTTTTTTTAGATACTAAAGAAAGTCCTTCCTTATGGTTATCAGCCAGATTGCGATCAGAAGTTGCCCCGGCCCCAATCGAATCCATTATAACGACAAGGGAGGCCGACGGACATCCGATAAAATAATGCTCGGAAGCTGCCAGGGTAATAATAACCTTTTCACTACTTTCATTGTAATCTTCATCGGCAACAGGGTCAATGATCAGTGGCGCCTTTGACTTACCGGCAGGTATTTCAATCTGTCCAGACAGGGTCTGAAAGTCACTGCCTTGAATGGCCGATCCGCTTACTTCATAATCCACTTTTAGAGAGGATGAGGTGCTTCCTGTTCTGTAAACATAAAATTGTCCGCTTTCCTGCGGTGTTTCAAAAGACCTGGAGTCATAGGCTGCTATGTAGACCACCGGACCCGTTTCACCATGGGGATGGGTGTTGTTCAGATAATGCTCAATATTGTTGTATCCACCTGCACCGGTGGTTACATTGTCACCGGGATCATTTAGATCAAGCCCGAATTGATCTTCCCAGTAATCGGGCATGCCATCCTTGTCTTTGTCAGCCGGTTTCTCGATAGAATATAATTTTGTATTATAATAAGCTTCGTGAAGATCCGTTTCATATTCGATGACAGAACCGGTTCCCTCCCTTACATCATTTACTATCCTTATATCATTTATATTCCTGGAAGGGAGAAGGGCACCGGATGATTCCAGCACTTTTTCAAAAGCAAGTTCGGGAGAATCCGTCAGCACTTCGGGAGCATTAAACGGAACATTAACCCTGATCTCACTTTCATAATTTATGCCATCCCCATCCCAGATAATGGATGACCAGTTATTGTCTGTGAAAGAAGGGTTTCCCCAGATATAGTTATTTTCAAGATAGATCCTTATATGATTGTTCTGCGGTTGATAGATTGAATATTTCAACAATTCCGGCGTTGATGGACCATATTTCAGGTAACATCCTGTAAAATTGATATTTACTTTTGCCTTATTATTGTTGTTCCCTGTATGCTCAACACAATTATAGGTTACATTATTGCGATAATCGACCATACATGTGGTCACACCTTTTTTATCTCCAGAAAACCTTGGGCATCTTCTGCTAAAATGAGACCAGAGCAAATGGTGCATGGTAATAGTACCCTCACTCTTACTCCCTATGATACCACCAAATCCATGCAATGGCGGAGTATTGTCCGGGTCAAAAAAGTTCAGTCCCTCTGCCATCAAACAATACTGAACGGTTATACTATCAATTTTGTCAAATGGGGAGACTGTTTCATCCGTACCCCAAAATGCCGAGATATGATCCAGGATGACATGGTTCACTTTATCAAAGTTTATTACATCACCGTGTGCCGACTGCCCCCAATAACCGTGACTGAACCTGAGATTTCGCATAATAATTTCGCTTCCAGAAATTTTAGCCTCGGTATTTTTTACCCATATCCCGTCACCGGGAGCAGTCTGCCCGGCAATCGTTAAATTGCTCCCTATAATATCCAAATCGGTCCGGTTCATATCAATAACACCTGATACATCAAATACAATGATACGGTTTGATTTACTGACTGCATCAGCCAGACTTCCGGGACCAGTTCTGTTCAGATTGCTTACATGGTAAATGCTACCATTCCTTCCACCGACAGTATTAGCTCCGGCCCCTTCCGCTTCAGGAAATGCTTTTTGCGAAAACAACGGGTTCGGTATACAAAGCAGTAAGGAAAATAAACAGGCGATAAAACTAATCTTTCTCATAAAATTTGGGGATAATTCATTATCTAATTTCACATTGCTAAATTTAACATTAATTCTCTTCTTTGATCAGGAGACACTCAGGATTGGGTTTGGGACAAAAGAGATGAGGTATGTTGCGACAGCACAAATCAAACATCTTTCTGATCTTCTTGACCAAAAGAACTAAAGGTTTTGGGTAAGATTCTGCTACAAGTGTTTATGAACTTTCTGATCATAGTTACAGCCAACGTCGTTAACATGTCTCCAGAGGAAAAAGAATTGTATATCCAGGATAGGAATCCGCAATATTGGGACAGTCTGAAACCCTCGTCCAAGGATTACTCTTTACTATTACAGTATCCATCTAATATATAAAAGACAGGAAGAAGTATCATAGAGAGCTGGGTAAATTTGAACGCTTGATTGTAAAATATAATTTCATTACTCGCAAGGCGCTCAGGCTATGTTGTTTAGTGAAAACACACTAGCTTAGATTAGATTTTTCAAATCTCAACTCTTATGAGAAGAACAATAGATCTTCAAGTCGTTACACAAATAAAGATTCGTAAGCAAAAATCTGAGAACCAATAATCCAAAAGCCAAAATTAATAATCAAAAAATGAATCATTTTAGTGATTAATACTAATCCTATGAAACAAACTGAATTTTTAAAAAGAGTCATAAACTGCAGAGTAAAGTCTCGGTGTTAATCTTATCTGCTCTCCTGATAATGTCATTTAGTATGGCATCCAAGCATGTTAAATATCCATTGTTTGCCTTGAGAAAATAGAGTTTCCCGTCCATCAGGACCGGGCAGTGTATAGGGGGTATTCTGTTCATATTTCCAGGCTATTGCCTCCGTACCTGTAATATTTCCTCTGGCCTTTGACAGATCGATCGCCAGAAGAGCATTACCCCTGAATCCACTCATCAGGTACAACATCCCTTCAGAATATACAGGTAAAGGAATTACGTTCCTGGTCAGTCCGCTGCACTTCCAGAGCACTTTCCCGTTCATATTTAAACAGTACAATCCGTGATAGCCAAAATAAGCATATATGGATTCACCGTCTGTAACCGGAGATCCGGATGCCCAGCTGCCTAATTGATGAGTATGGCTGTGGGGTAATTCATTCCTTACCTCGTTAGTAATCTCGACCAGGGCTTTTCTGATGAACAATTATTCCAGTAATTCGTAATCATGCATCTCTTTCATGAATGCAACAAAATCATCACAAAACTTCCAGGGTCCTACCTCGTCCCTGGAAAAAGCAGATTCACTGCTTTTATATCCAATTTCCATATAGTCGATACCTGCCTTCAGACAGGCCTGGTACACAGCACTTACAAATTCGTCACTGAATTGCCAGTTGTTCATTAAGCCACCGTCCCTGACGGTACAATCCATTACCTTTATTTCTTTCCTGTACATTTTACCGTGGTTTTTATCAATTGTCTGTGTTATTATAAATATCAAACTGGATCTGAATGTTCTTATCGATCAGTATCCTGAATAAGTTTTCAATCATTTCAGGGTCCAGGCCATTTTCTTCTGCCCAGGCTTTACGTTGCTCCAAAACCTTTTCTTTTCTCTCCCTGGCAATAATTCCCTCTTCTCCGCTTTTGAATTTCACGATCTCTTTAACATATTTCTGACGGAGAGTGAGCAGATTAATAATCTCCCGGTCAATCTTATCCAGGACATCACGGATCTCTCCGATATTGTCACAGCTTCCGGTTTTTTCAAAGATTTCATGATAAATTGAAATTAAATCTTTGCAATATATTACAGATTTACATTTTGCTCTCCTATTAGAAAAGCAATATTTGTGAATGAAAAAAATGATTAATTTCATACCCGCTATTTTATAACTGGTTATCCCGACAAAATTTTGACTAATGAGGGCACCCCGACCTCTTCTTTTCTTCATGCTGGTAATCCTGTTCCCTGACCTGGAAGGACAGGCATCCCGGCCGGAGTCTATAAAAGAGCAATTCGAACAATTCGACGATCTTTTCGGGCTGGATCCAAAATTGATAAATGGAGTCATGTACAGGGTAGAATTCCCGGATATTAAAGGGCATCCTTTCCTGGATGAGGAATATTTTTCTAATGGTTCCATACAAATTGAAGATCAGTGGTTTAATGGCGTAGAACTGGCATATAATATTTATAGTCAGAACATTGTTCTGAAATATCAGAATTTCTTTGGTGGCTCTGAAAACATTGAGCTTCATAATGAATTCATCCGGGGATTCAGGCTTGGGTCCAGAAAATTTGAAAAGCAGGATTTCCCTCTCACGGGTGAACAGTTTTTCCAGGTGATTGATGCCGGGAAGTTGAAATGTTATTATCACTGGACAAAGAGCATAAACGAGTCTGTAAATCCCTATGCCTTTTATGAACCGTCCCGTAAGTTCTATCTTTTCAAGGATGATCAGCTTTATTCTTTCAGATTCAAACGTGATTTCATCAGAATATTTTCGGAGGAGGTCAGGAGATCCATAAAGAAGCATTTTAAGAAAGCCGGTATCAGGTTGAAGTATATTTCCGACAGCGAGATGTTGGAAGTGCTGAATTATTGTAATCAACTGAATGAAGAGTAAACTGATAAATAACGGCTTTTTTATTGCAGTACTGTTTTTGATCTCAAAGCAGGTTGTTGCCCAGGAGGATTCATTGTTCATTTCGGGTAACCTGGATGAAGTTGCATTCGAGGATTTTGTCGAGCTGGTTGAATCCCAGACGAACTGCCATTTTTACTATCTCGACGGGTGGATCGCCGGAATAAGGGTCTCCTTTACAGGTGAGCAGGTGCCATTGAAAAGTATCCTCCATAATGCTTTTATGGGTACTTCTCTGAACTTCATCGTAGATGGCGAATTAAATGTTATTATCACGGAGGGTGGACAGCTGACAGGGACTCTTCCAGAGGTCTGGGCTTCGCCTGCCAGGAATGAAGGAGCTGCTCCTTCGGAGGAGAAGATAACCGATATTGAAAAAAGATATATAAACGGACGTAAAACTGCCGAAGCTGAAACCATTATCATTGGTAATAAACGGGCTGGCAGGTCTTCAGGGAATGTGATCATTAACGGTAAGATGACCGAAGGGGAAACGGGTGAACCCCTGATCGGTGCAACAATCTACATTGAAGAGTTGAAGATCGGAGCGGCATCGGATGTGGTCGGCCACTATTCCCTGGTAATCCAGCCCGGAAGATACAGTGCCGTTTTCAATAGTATGGGAATGAAAGAACGAAGCTACTTTCTTGACGTCTATTCAGATGGCTGGCTGGAAGTGGTCATGGAAAAGGAGCTCATTCCAATCAACGAGGTTACTGTAAAAGCAGACCGTTATCACAATGTGAAAGGTCTGCAGATGGGATTTGAGCGGCTCGATGTGAAATCGGTCAAACAGATCCCCGTGGTGATGGGAGAGAAAGATCTTCTGAAAGTTGCCCAGCTGTTGCCAGGCGTCCTTAATGTGGGGGAGGGTTCTTCGGGTTTCAATGTACGAGGTAGTCCCTCTGATCAGAATATGTTTTATATTAACAAGGTACCGGTTTACAATCCGTCACATTTATTCGGTTTCTTCTCCTCATTCAGCTCCGATATCGTAAAGGACTTCAGGCTATTTAAGAGCAACATCCCTGCGGAATATGGAAGCAGGCTGGCATCATACTTTGACATCTCCACAAGGGACGGGAACCGGAATAAATTTACGGCCCGTGGAGGGATCAGCCCCGTAACAGGACATGCGGCCATAGAGGGTCCCATTAAAAAAGATCATACATCCTTTGTACTGAGTGCGCGTTCCACATATTCTGACTGGATATTAAACAGGCTTGAGGATCCTGAGATCCGCAACAGCAATGCCCGGTTTTATGATATTGCCGGGAATATAACCATGGAATCTGATAAAAAGAACCTGATAAAGGTTTTTGCCTATCATTCCTCTGACAGGTTTTCATTCTCCAATACCAATCGCTACCAGTATTCCAACTCAGGGGGATCCATTGACTGGAGGCATAGCTTTTCTTCAGCTCTTATTGCAAATTTGACCGCAGTGGCCGGAAGTTATGGTTTTCAAACAATTGATTATAGCAATCCTTCAGCTGCATATCGTCACGATTACAGTTTAGGCCACTATGAGGCGAAGGTGAATATGCGTTGGATTGCGGGGTTGAAACAAAATCTGAGTTTCGGAGCTGCTGTTATCAACTACCGTTTGGGAAGGGGTGATATTGTTCCCGAGGGTCCCGATTCCAAAAGAGTTCCCATTTCCCTTGGGACTGAGAGCGGTATCGAATCGGCGATTTACATGGCAGATGAATATAAGGTTTTGCCCTGGCTGACGCTCTACGGTGGAATAAGGTACAGCCTATATTCTTACTTTGGGCCGGAAACGGTATTCGAATACTATCCCGACAGTCCCAGGGATCTCAACAATATTTCTGATACA
>CAZIAU010000092.1:0-6436 GCA_964536755.1 uncultured Bacteroides sp.
CTGGTTTATAGTCATTTGCAGCACATCATTTATATTACAGTCCTTATACCTGACTTCCAGGGTTTCCCGGTTGTACCGTTTCCCGTTACATGTCTTGCACTTCACATATACATCAGGCAGAAAATTCATTTCAATGGTCTGTAATCCCGCACCTCCGCAGGTTTCACACCGGCCACCCTTTACATTGAATGAGAACCTGCTGGCTTTGAATCCCCTGATCTTTGCATCGGGTGTTTGCTCGAACAATTTCCGGATATCACTGAATACTCCCGTATAGGTCACCGGATTTGAACGAGGCGTCCGGCCCAGGGGTGACTGGTCCACCTCAATGACCTTATCGATATATTCAAGTCCCTCGATGGAACCAAAAGGGAGTGGCTCCCTGCTGGATTTATACAATTTCCGGCTGATAATCGGGTGAAGTGTTTCATTTACCAGGGTTGACTTTCCACTCCCGCTGACACCGGTTACACAGATAAATTTCCCCAGCGGGAAGATAACATCCACACCTTTCAGGTTATTGCCTGTGGCACCTTTTAATACCAGACACGCCCCATTTCCTTTCCTTCTTTGTTCCGGAATGGCAATCACCCTTGAGTGATTCAGGTAATCTGCTGTGAGCGAATTTCCTGAAAGGATCTGCTCCGGGGACCCGTCAGCCACCAGTTGTCCGCCCAGCCTGCCCGCGCCGGGTCCCAGGTCGACAATGTGATCTGCCGAAAGTATCATATCCCGGTCATGCTCTACTACGATTACCGAATTCCCCTGGTCACGCAGGCTCTTAAGGGATGCAATAAGTTTGCGGTTATCCCGTTGATGCAATCCTATACTGGGTTCATCAAGTATGTACAATACATTCACCAGTCTTGACCCTATCTGGGTGGCCAGTCTTATCCGCTGACTCTCCCCTCCTGAAAGTGAACGTGCACTCCGGTCCAGGGAGAGATAGTTGAGCCCAACGTCAAGAAGAAATCCCAACCTGCTGCGTATCTCCTTCAGAATATCCCTTGCAATAATTCTCTGGCGTTCTGATAGACTATTTTGTACATCTGTGAACCACTCTGCCAGTTCACCGATGTCCATGGCCGAAAGTTCTGAAATATTTTTCCCGTTTATTCTGAAATAGAGCATTTCATTTTTAAGACGGGCACCATTGCAATGAGGACAGGTCACTTTTCGGATAAACTGCTTTGTCTGCTTATTGCCGTTCCTGCCATTATTCTCTCCTGCACTGTTCTGCATAAGGTTAATGATCCCGTCAAAACTCAGGAAATAATTTGATGTGGCCCCCAGGGGCGTATTCTGCAATTTAAGGGGTTCGTCAGACCCATAAAGGATACAGTGCATTGCCTGATCGGGAATATCCTTTACAGGTGTATCCAGCGTAAAACCATACCGGATGGCAATAGCCTCC
The DNA here is from genome assembly GCA_964536755.1 of uncultured Bacteroides sp. Taxonomy (GTDB): domain Bacteria; phylum Bacteroidota; class Bacteroidia; order Bacteroidales. The sequence goes on from CAZIAU010000092.1 coordinate 1,415, forward strand.
AGCTGCCAGAATATGAGCGCATTACGATATACACCAACCGGTACAAGCCCCCCCTTCCGTATGCTTTTTGAACCATCCGGAATGATCTTCCGGATATCCACATCGTTAATGGTACCCAGTCCGTTGCAGTGGGGACATGCCCCCTGTGGCGAATTGAATGAAAAACTGTGAGGGGCGGGTTCATTATAGGAGATGCCCGAGGTGGGACACATCAGCTGGCTTGAAAAATAGCGCGGCTGCTTCCCATCCTTCTCCATGATCATGGTCACCCCTTTGCCCTGTTTCATGGCAGTAGAGAGTGATTTTCTCAGCCTGTCCCGATCCTTCTCCCGGGCAACCATCCTGTCAACAACAACTTCAATATCATGGTTCTTATATCGGTCGATCCTCATTCCAGGTACCACCTCATCGATTTCTCCATCTATCCTGGCGTAGATAAATCCATTCCTCCTGATTTGTTCAAACAACTCGCGGTAATGTCCCTTCCTTCCCCTGACCACCGGCGCAAGCACATAGATTTTTTTATCTGTAAAAGAATCCAGGATGATATCAAGTATCTGATCCTGGCTGTATTTAACCATTTTTTCTCCGGTCACGTAAGAATATGCATCCGACACCCTGGCAAAAAGAAGCCTGAGGAAGTCATATATCTCAGTGACGGTTCCAACGGTCGACCGTGGATTCTTGTTGGTGGTTTTTTGTTCAATGGAGATAACAGGGCTCAACCCGGTAATCTTATCCACATCAGGACGTTCCATATTTCCAAGGAATTGACGGGCGTAGGAATTCAATGTTTCAATATACCTTCGCTGTCCTTCAGCATATATAGTGTCAAAGGCCAGGGATGACTTCCCGCTTCCGCTGAGACCGGTAATTACTGTCAATTTATTCCTCGGAATAGTAACATCAATATTCCTCAGGTTGTGCACCCGTGCACCCAGGACCTCTATTTTCGGAGAATCGACTTTCACTGCTCTGTCCATGCTTCAGGTCGACGATAGCCCTTCTCGGGAAGCAATATTTCATAGGTTTTGTGACTGGAATTGGTCAATTTGTTGTCCCGCAACCAGGGATTCAGGTATTTAAGTATTTTATAGTTGGTTCCCCGTTCACGGGCAAAATCAGCAAAATCCTCCACCGAACTGTCTATTTCAACCGTATACACCGGTATCTCCGGATAAAGCTCATTTTCCGTAAGATTGAACCCATAGGCAGCAGGATCCTCAAAAATAAGTTTGAATGCCACTACCCTGTAAAGGTACCTGGCCGTTTCCTCGTTGAGGAGGAGATCGTAGTAGTTATCTGCCTTCTGCCTTTCCATCTGGCGATCCACACCCTTCCGGCCTGCATTATAGGATGCAGCGGTCATGGTCCAGTTCCCGTATTTCCTGTAAGATTCAATCAGGTATTTACATGCAACCTCGGTTGATTTTACTACGTGATACCTTTCATCCACTTCCTGTCCAACTTCCAGGCCGTATTCTGTGGCCGTACCTTTGAGCAGTTGCCAGAATCCAACAGCCCTGGCAGGTGAAACAACCTGTGACAAACCACTCTCTGCAACAGCAAGGTATTTGAAATCGTCAGGAACCAGGTTCTTACGTAACACAGGTTCTATCTGGGGAAAATAACGGTTGGCCAGCTTGATCAACCTGATGGTCTGGGAATGGAAATAGGTGTTGGACAACATTTCCCTGTCAAGCGCTTCCCTCACATCGAACAGGTCCAGCGGAACACTCTCGCCCGCAAATGTTACCCGGTCAGGTATTTCCACACCGCAGACTGTGAACATATTTTTATCTGTCGGGTGCTCATCGATACCTTCCGAGTATCCGGTTGATGCAAATAAAATGGCCAGAAAACCGGTCACCGGTAAAACCCCTGAAATCACAAATCGCCTGATTCTTCTACTCATAAACATCCTTTCCATAAACCGTTCTTTTTTAACTGCATGACCCCACTCCTGCAAAGGATTATCGAATCCTGCAAAAAACAATCCACAAAATTACTGATTTGTTTTCATTCATCTCCTGAATGGAACAATATAGTTGGGAAACAATCTTATCCTCCCTTTGGTTCCCGGGATGAATATCAGAATATGTAATTCAAACCCGTATAGATCCCAAAAGCATATGGACGTGTGGAAGGTAATGACGGGTCGTTGACAGAATTCAGGAAATACCTGAATCTGGGCTCCATCATCAGACTGAAATGATCCATCACATGGTAAACAACTCCCAAACCGGCGTTTCCGGAATAGTTGACATTCCTGATGTTGGTCAGATATCCTATATCCTCAGTCCCGTCGGAAGTCTCCGCGGATACATAATTATTGACCAGGAAGTTTGTGCTCATTCCCCCCACCAGTTGCAGTTCAACACTTCTGTCAATCACTGTATATCTCAGGTTCAACGGGACCTCCAGGTAATTCAGGTGTTGACGGATCCCCTGATCAGCATTTAAATCCGAGACCGACAGATAGTCAAGCGTATTTTCGTCACTTGCAGCATTCAGTTTATAATTGTTGACATATATATCCCCGGAATTGGAAACTATGTTTCCTACCGAATTTGCAATTGCCTTCACATTTGACCGGTTTGCTTTCTCTGCAAGTGGAGCAAAATCAAAGGATTGTTCAAATAGCTGGATGCCGGGTGCCTCAATTGAAATTCCCATTTTAGCGTAAAAGACGCCCGATTCAATGGCCAGCCTTTTTCCGGCCCTGTAACCCACCTGTATTCCTCCCGCATAGGAGAGAAGTCCGGATTCATACCCGGCAGCTCCGCTTAACGCCATGGCCTCTGCATCCCTGAAGCTGTAAAGGGGAGATAATGAAGCTCCCAGCATCCATCTCTTATCTCTTTCACCAGCCTCATCATATACATTTTCTGTGTTCTGAGAATCAACCTGATCCAGGTCCGGTTCAGCCGACGTATCCATCTGATCAGTTATAACCTTTTCCATTCCGATTCCTGATTCTGCTTCTGGCATTTTCCCCGATAATTCATCCTGTACCGGATATTTATTTTGCTCCGGTTTGGTCACCTCAACCTGCTCCATCGCCTCCTCTTCCATATTTTTATTGCCGCTTATATTCTCAGAAGGGAACTGTTTCAATGTTTCTTCCCCCTCGATCTGGAAAGCGAGGGGCTCTTTAACTATATTATTCAAAGTACCCTGCTCATTTGGTTCTGTATCCCCGTCTGATTCCATCCTGACTGACTTCTGCTCTGCTTCCCCCCCCCCCTCAACGTCTTCCATGACCTGCAATAGCTTCTCCTCCAGTTTTCCCTCCTGACCGGTGGTTCCGTTTTCAACAACCCTGTTTTCGGAAATACTCTTCGCATCATCTGATCCCGGGCCAAAAAAGTTAATGCCCAGGGTCACAGCCAGGGTTATGGTTGCCGCCGCAGAAAGCCCTATTATGATCCATAACCTCCTGTTCCGGTTACCCAGCCTGGATGAGATGGATTCCCACACCTTCTCCGGGGGGTCAACCCGGTAGTTGCCCAGTCTGTTTTTCAGAAATCCTTTTCCGTTTTCAAGTTGATATTTCATCTTACTATTGCTGAACCATAAATGCTTCTAATCTTCTCCTGTAGAATGGCCCTGGCCCTTGAGAGGTTTGACTTGGAAGTCCCTGTCGAAATCCCAAGTTCTTTACTTATCTCCTGGTGACTGTACCCCTCGATGGCAAAAAGGTTGAATACCATGCGATACTTTGGCGAGAGGGTTTGAATCAGCTCCACCAATTCCTGAGAAGTAAGGATGTCAAATATTCCACTATCGGCTTCTTCCTGAACCTTTTCTTTTACCTCGTCAACACGCTGTAAAAAAAGGTGGCTCCTGTATTTCTCAAGTGCCGTATTGATCATGACCTTCCTTATCCACCCGGGAAAAGCAGCCGGATTTTTTACCTGATCCAGTTTATTAAATACTTTTATAAATCCCTCCTGCATAATGTCCTGTGCATCTTCTTCACTGGAAGCATATTGCATACATATACCATACATGGCAGAAGCAAACCTTGAGTAAAGCTTCTCCTGGGTTTACCTCTCTTACACCCTTTTAATATTATATCCAGTTTTTCTGCCAATCCGGTTTTCCTCCAGTGACAAATTTATGCAATTGGCAGGATATCTCATCCTTAGAATACATCTGTATGATGGTGAGAAACTTTGAAAGGTTGCGTATACGAAAACGCAACCTAAAGCGTTTACCATACGTCTTATCATGGAAAAAGAGCTCAGGAGGCTGAGACCTCTTTTCAGGGATTAATTAATCGGTAAAAACTCAGCAGTGATGAAACACAAAACAAATATGATCATACTGGCATCCACACTGATCTTTATAGTCGCCGGATGCAGCCAGGAAATAGATCCTGTTTTTGATTATAATCTGAAATCAGCCAAGGTCATAGAAACCAATAACGGTTTCGGGATCGAGCTTTTGAATGAGGTGTTCGCCTCTGATGAATCACCGAATATTATGATCTCTCCTGCCTCTGTAAGCATAGCACTCGGCATGGCATATAACGGGGCGGAATCCTCCACCAGGGAGGCCTTTGAACAGGTACTCAATTATGAGGGAATTACACGTGAGGAAGTCAATGAAATAACCAGGGAACTGATCAGCGTACTGGTCACCAATGTAAAAGGGAACCTCCTTGAAATTGCCAATTCTATGTGGTATGATGACGGTTTCCCGGTGGAACAGGAATTCATTGACCTGAATACGAATTATTTCGACGCGGAGGTACATCCCCTTGATTTCAGGAACGCATCTGCTGTAAAGACCATAAATGACTGGGTAAGTGACATGACCCATGGCAAGATCGACCAGATTATCGACTCCATTGATCCGACCACGATGATGATCCTCATCAATGCCATCTACTTCAATTGTGTCTGGGAAGTGGAATTCGATCCTAAGGATACCAACAAACAACCCTTCTACAGGGAGGATAAAACTCTATTTGGCCAGGTGGACATGATGACGCTGGAGAGTACCTTTAATGTTGCG
>CAZIAU010000092.1:6446-7430 GCA_964536755.1 uncultured Bacteroides sp.
GGTAACTGAAGAATTCAGTGCGGTTGAGCTGCCCTATAAAAATAAAAAGTTCAGCATGTTCCTGTTCCTTCCCGAAGAGGGCAGTTCTGTTGATGAACTTGCAGCCGGGCTGGATGGGGATACCTGGAACAGCTGGCTGGAACAATTTTCGGAAAGAGAGGATTTCACTGTTTCAATGCCCAAATTCAAGTTTGAATATGAACGTTCCCTCAGGGAAGCCCTGATGGATATGGGTCTTGAAATCGCCTTCACTGAACAGGCAGACTTTTCCGGAATTAGTTCAATTGACCTGCTCATTTCGGAAGTTATCCACAAAACTTATATCGATGTGAATGAAGAGGGCACCGAGGCAGCTGCAGTGACTGCTATCGTGTTTGAGGTGACCGGTGCAGGCCCGGTAAATACCATTCGGCTGGACCGCCCGTTCCTGTTTGCAATTACCGAAAACTCAAGCAAATCCATCCTGTTCATTGGGAAGGTTTCAGAACCGGGATATTAGGAGCCCGGTTAATCTAAATATGGATGACCTCTCCGTATGCTGCAGCAGCTGCTTCCATAATTGCCTCCGACATGGTAGGATGAGGATGAACCGCCTTAATTATCTCCTCACCTGTAGTCTCAAGCTTTTTTGCCACCACAAGTTCCGCGATCATTTCAGTCACGTTGGATCCTATTAAATGAGCACCCAGCAGTTCACCATACCTGGCATCAAATACAAGCTTCACAAATCCCTCCCTGGTACCTGCCGCCGATGCCTTCCCCGAAGCAGTGAACGGAAATTTACCCACCTTAAGCTCATATCCTGCTTCAAGTGCGGCTTTTTCTGTTAAACCTACCGAGGCAACTTCAGGGTTTGTATAGGTGCATGCCGGTAAATTTCCATAATCTACAGGCATGGGATCCTTTCCTGCTATTTTTTCAACACAGACAATTCCTTCAGCAGATGCCACATGGGCAAGTGCAGGACCCGACACAATATCTCCT
>CAZIAU010000092.1:7440-8499 GCA_964536755.1 uncultured Bacteroides sp.
AACGGATCAACCTTTATTTTGCCCTCATCCAACTCAATTCCCAGCTCTTCCAGGCCTATATCCTCAATATTCGGAGCAATTCCTACAGCCGAAAGAACAATTTCAGATTCAATCACGGTCTCTCCCTTGGGAGTTTTTATTTTCACTTTGCATAACTTCCCGGATGTATCAACAGATTCCACAGAAGAAGAGGTCATTACCTTCATTTTTGCCTTTTTAAAGGAACGTTCAAGCTGTTTGGAAACTTCTTCATCCTCAAGCGGTACCACGTTGGGTAAAAACTCAATCAGTGTTACATCACTCCCCATTGTATTATAAAAGTTGGCAAACTCGCTGCCGATAGCTCCCGAACCGACAACCACCATGGTTGCTGGAAGAGAAGGCAGGGTCATTGCCTCACGGTATCCAATGATCTTTTTTCCATCCTGCTTCAGGTTGGGGAGCTCCCGTGAACGGGCACCAGTGGCCAGTATAATATGATCCGCATTTATTTCGGCAGTGTTCCCGTCAAAATCGGTCACGGTAACAATTCCGGGTGATTTAAGCCTGCCCGTTCCTTTGATAACCTCAATCTTATTCTTCTTGAAGAGAAACTCTATCCCTTTGCTCATACCTTCAGCCACATCCCGGCTCCTGCTAACCACCTTACTGAAATCAGGTTTGAAAGATCCTTCAATTTCCACACCGTAATCGGCTGCATGTAATACATACTCAAATACCTGGGCACTTTTCAGAAGCGATTTTGTCGGAATGCATCCCCAGTTGAGGCAGATGCCACCAAGAGATTCCCGTTCTACTACTCCGGTTTTTAATCCGAGCTGCGCCGCCCTGATGGCAGCCACATAACCTCCCGGTCCGCTGCCGATAACTACTAGATCAAAGTTCATTCTTAACGTTATTTGGTTTATCCGTGAATTTACTAGAATATAACAACCAAACCGAATTTGGGTTTAGTTATTTTGTAATAATCCGGCGAAAAGGTTATTGATCCGCATATTCAAAATAGCGGTCGAAAAAATTTGGGACACATTTGGATGCCAACCCGTTTGGAGAATTCTG
>CAZIAU010000093.1:0-8443 GCA_964536755.1 uncultured Bacteroides sp.
CGGGTGGGACAACTACGATGAGGGAGGGGATGTGGAACTCCAGGTGGAACGGTTCCGTGAACTATATGGTTGCTATCCCGAGCTGCTGCTTGCCGACAGGAAGTACCTGACACGGGAGAACCGGCGGTACCTGAAAGAGCATGGGATCCGGATTGTTGGTAAACCTCTTGGAAGGCCGCCAAAAGAGAAGCTTTCCGGGTACAGGAAGTATAAAACCCGGAAGGAACAGAACATGCGGAACCACGTGGAAGGCAAGTTCGGCCAGGGAAAGAATGGGTACGAGCTGAACAGAATCCGGGCCAGAAGGCAGGATACCTCCGAATCCTGGATCTCAGCCATCCTGTTCGTGATGAACCTGACCAAACTGATGAAGGTAGCACGCAAATATGCCTATTTTTTGATTCTTTCCCTCAGGGAATATCTCAAGCGGATCGCCTGGTCGGTGAATGCCAGACATCACAGGTCGGGCTTGATAATGAATTGGACGTTAACGTGAGAAAATCAGCAAACCCTAGAAAGATATAAGAAGTGGCCATTGCGGCCCGTCACAGTTTAATCACCTTATGGGTTTTTACAAATTCCCCTGACCTGATAGTAATAAAATAGGTTCCTTTCCTGAATGATGAAAGATCAATCTGGGCGGATCTTCCTTCCATTTCAGAGTGGTATACCAATTGTCCGTGCAGGGAAAAGATATCAACTGAATAACTTCCATGAAATTCGTTCCGGATGATGACGTGACTGCCTGCAGGATTGGGGTAGATTTTGTTTTCCGGAGTATGATCGGGCAGGTTCCCGGCCGGAAAAGTCACCTCCAGCGAAAATTCCTGATATACTGAATAATGCCCGTCACTTACCATTATCTTAATTGAATCCAATCCGACATCATTTTCGGTGGCAATACCGGTAAGAATGGCTGCATCAACCCCTAAGGAAAAGTTGAGCCAACCGGGAATATTTACGGGATAAAAGGTAAGCCTGTCCCCAACATCAGGGTCAGTGGCTGTCATGATGTACTGATATGTTTCATTTATCTCTATTTCTGCAACTGTTGGTACAGAAGTAATAACAGGGGGATCATTTATTGTAAACAAGACATCTATCGAATCTCTTTTACGGAATAACCCGTTACCTGAGTCTTCCACCGTGAGCTTAACAATTTCACTTCCATGCCAGCTCTCGTAGGGTACAACATGCATGATCCTGTTATCATCAATCGAAACCTCAAGATTAGTTTCGGCCTGTTGCTCAAATGTCCAAGTCAATAAATCATCGCTGTCCTCCGTATCATATACATAATCATCTAATGGTATTTCCGGAAAGGTATTGCCCTTGCTGATTATTTGTTCTGGAATGACTGCGATTTCGGGTGGGCGATTCAGGTTTCCAATAGCTTCGAACCACTTGTGAGCCATCTTATCAAATCCAGTGGGATTCGGATGCAGGTTGTCTGCCATATCAGTCTCGTAATTAATACCTGCACCAGATTCCATTCTGACGATGATGATGCGGTCATCTCCCCTGGAATTCACCATGGATTCTACATTATTGTTATAGGTGGTTGGAAGCGGATAATAAATGTGCCTGTTGATGATTCTTGCCACAAGAATGACAGCATCAGTATCATAGATGCGGATAGTATCAATGAGTGCTACTACATCAGCTGCGCTTTCAATCAGATTATTCGTTCCAATATGCAGCAGTATAATATCTGCCGGGTAAGATTCAAGATAGGGGCCCTGGGAAACATCGATCCCGGTTAATGAATTATGACCTGTGCTGATTAAATTTGTCAGTTGCCATGTTTCAATGCCAGGGAATCCGGCATTGTCATCAAATTCAGGGTCCTGAAAATAGTTGTTCCCGCTGTTTTCACTTCCGACAAAATCAAAATAATATCCGGCATTATTCAGCAATTGAAACAATGTATACCTGTATGCGATCCTGTCACCTACTGGTCTCGGATTTGTTTTATCCAGGCTGTTATCATCGTAGGTAATTGAGTTTCCAAGTGGCAGGATTTTGATCGGTGATTGTGAAAAAACACTCAAATTCAGAATGCATAAACCAATGATTACCGGAATAATTGATCCAAAATCCTCCGATACTTTATAATTTCTTTTCATTATGCCAGTAGTTAGCCATTCATGGGCTGACCCGATCACAATATCGAAAATTAAATAAAATTGTCCTAGCAACTTACAGCACTATTATTATATTTGCGAAAGTTTTGAAATGCGGGGTGATGAGTTCTAATTTTATTGTTATTGTCTACATGCCCAGGTGGCAGGGCCGACCGTAAAGAAATGCTCCGGTGGAGCATTTCAGGGAGGAGCCAGCCTGAGGGGGGCTTCCGCCACCCAATGGTTAGATGAATAGCCACCTGAATAATTGATGAGTTCTAATTTTATTGTTATTGTCTACATGCCCAGGTGGCGGAACTGGTAGACGCGCTAGGTTGAGGGCCTAGTGACCGATTTTGGTCGTGCAAGTTCGATTCTTGTCCTGGGCACCAATGCGGTTCTGCCGCAAGTAAAGATCCTAAGGTATTAAGACTGTCTGTCTTTATTACTTAAGCAATATATTCCTGCAGTACTCGACGCATTTTGCTGTTTCTTTTACCGCATCTGAATTTTCAGGGATTTCGTATTCAAGCTCTATGTCACAATAGATATCCCATTTATTGTCCCTGATCAGGGTAAGGATATCCTCCAGAGGCGTATCACCTTCTCCCCAGGGTGTATTCACATCCGGTGGAACCGCATTTTTTCCCGTTTTATCCTTCAGGTGGATGCTGAAGATCCGGTCGTGCAGTTTTTCAATTATTTCATTGGGATGTTTGCCCGTGGCTCCAAAGTAGTGCCCCACATCCAGGTTCAGCATATTCCTGGGTGAGTATGCCAGGAATTCCTCGAAATTGAATTCAGGATCGCCCGGCTGACTGTGGTTGTGGAATATGGCATACATGTCGTGCTTTTCAGCGAATTTGCCCAGGCGCTCACATGCTTCATGTCCGATCTCATTACATACGCCCTCAGCACCCATAATCCGGGCAGACTCAAATGCATAATCGATCTCAGCATCGGACCATTTTGCTGGGGAGAATTTTACAATGTGGATATTAATCCCTGCGTTGTTGAACAACTCTCTGAGCTCCTCGTATTTCCCCCTGGTATCACTATTGATGCGCCACTCGCTTAACTCCTTTTCATACTCTTTGCGTTTATTCATGTAATCCTCCCGTTCTTCTTCAGACATTTCCCTGAAATTTTCCGGCCTGGCAGGAGATTCGGGGGCGCCGGCATATTCTTCGGCCACATTGCCCATCAGTTCAATGGAACTGATCCCGTCCTGAAGACAATAATTGATAATATCCTGTGGTGTACCTGGCATACTTCGCCAGCTGTAGGTAATCACTCCGACCTGGACCCCGTTAAAGTTCGAATCGGGTTTGTCCGAAGGTGAAGAATAGCTTGTAAAAAGAAGTGATGATGCAATTGATGTAACAAAGAGGAATGTTGCACTTCTGAAATTCTTGAGTATCATCTGGATATGTTTTTGGGGATTTTAATATTGCACTACAAGATAGAAAAAGAATAAAAACAATTTTCAATAATCTTCCCCGTTCATGCTTCCTATTACGGACCTTTGCCACGATTCAAGGGAGGCTTTCATCTCTTCGAAATACCGGTTGAGCTTATCCGGATTAACCCCGGGATCAAGCAGGTTGACCTGTTCCATGGAATCCTTTTCGAGGTCATAGAGTTCCCAGACAATCCTTCCGGTTTTATCCTGATTGCGGTGCAGTTTGAGCGGCCAGTCCAGCCAGGCTGCATGACCCGGAAGGGAATCCCGGGAGTATATCCGTGAGATGGTGGCAGCGTCCAATCGAAGGCGGGACGAGTCACCTGTCATACTTCCCTCTTTCTGTGCCTCAAGCAGTTCCGCCATCCAAACGGCACTTGGGGTAGAAATACCGCGAACAGGAAATTGCCAGAATCCCACAGGCTTCTCCCTGTCACCAGCGGTACCCTGAATCAATGGAAGGAGGCTAATACCGTCCAGAGGCAGTCCCGGCTCAGGATGAAGGCCAATTATATCTAATATTGTGGGAAAGATGTCAGATGTCACGGCCGGAAAATTTTCCACCGAGTGTTCCCTGATTACCGCCGGCCACTCCAGCAGTGCAGGTACACGCAGCCCACCTTCATATAACTCTGATTTATTTCCCCTTCCACCGGTGCTGCCAACACCTGGTAATCCGCCATTATCGCTGCAGTACCACAGTATGGTGTTATTATAACTTTTAAGATTGCAAAGCTCGGCCCGGAGTTTGCCAAAAGCCCTGTCCATACCGGTGATCTCTCCATAGAAATTCTTCAGCTTTTCCGGCTGATCATCGTAGATCATCCAGTCGGCTTCTGCAGCCTGGTGGGGCAGGTGCGGAGATCCGAACCAGATAACTGCAAAATAGGGTTTCCCTTTACCTTCATTTTCTGTGATGAATTTCAGTGCTGCCTCCACAGTTACCATGGAGCTTTCTCCCGTTGTTTGAACGGCTATTCCTTCACGGCTTAATATTGGATCATTGTCAAAGAAATTAGGAGCTGATAACCATTCATCAAAACCGCTGTTCCCTGGATTTACGGGACTGCCTTTCCGTACCGATCCAAGGTGCCATTTCCCAAAATGACCCGTAATATACCCCGCATCTTTCAGAACCTCGGCAATGGTGATCTCCTGTGGTCTGATGGTATGGCCCCATGAGTAACATCCGAACCGGTTAGGATTCCGTCCGGTAAGAACACTTCCACGGGTAGGCGAGCAAACCGGGGCTGCTGCATAGAAATGATCAAAACGCATGGCTTCCGAGGCCATGGAATCAAAATTTGGAGTCCTGATTACCTCATGACCCGCATACCCCATATCACCCCAACCCTGGTCATCGGCCATACACAGGATTATGTTTGGAAGGGTCGAGACATTCCGTTTTTCGTGACTGCACTCTGTTATGCTAAAACAACAGAGCATAACGAAAATTATAATTCTTAGTTTAACCGGCATTTTACCTGGAGGTTTTTCGCTGTCGTATATAGAGTATTATAAAAGCTACCGTGAGTACGGCGGTGAGCACAATCACTGATCTAAGTGTGGCCGATCCGGCTGCCAGGTCGTCACCCATGGCTTCAAATTTCAGATCATATATCTTTCCCAGAAGTGGTTGTGCTATAGCACCTCCCAGGAAACCGATCCCTCCCATAATCGCCAGGCCCAGCGCCCCGCTTTTAGGTATGTTTTCATTTACAAAGCCAAGCATGGTAGGCCAGAAATAGGTTATCCCAATAGCGAATACGGCTGCAGCACCGAAACTCCAGTAACCGCTGCTTATGCTTAACAGGAATAGTCCCAATCCGGAGAATATGGCCGATCCCAGCAGCACCCCGCTGGGTGAGAACCTGTGAACAATGGGGCCGGCTACGGAACGTCCAAATGCCATAATACCTGATATCCAGACAAGCAGTAATATGGAGTGCAGCCCTTCAGCTTCCATTACATTTTCCAGAAGAGCTGTCATCCACTGGTTTGAACCTAACTCGGTGGCTGCTGTGAGTAACATGCAGGCTGCCATAAAAATAAATAAGGGCGAAACGCATGCTTTGAGCATCTCTTTGTATGAAAATCCGGCAGCAACCCGCTCGGTTTCCGGGAACCTGGCCCTCAGGAATAGCAGACCGTATACCAGTGTGGGTATAAGCATGGCGGCCATCTGGACCCTCCATCCAAATCCCAGTCTTTCAAGGACAAATACCATCAATCCACCGATAACAATGCCTCCTGGGAACCACACATGAAACTGGTTCAGCTTCTTGGTTTTGTCATCCACATACATGGCTGTTATCAAGGGATTAGTTGCGGCTTCTACACTCCCGTTAGCGATCCCGGTCAGTAAGGTTGAGAAGAATAACCACCAGAAGCCACCGGCGAATATAGTAAGCAGTATTCCGGCTATATGTAATGTAAATGCCACATAAATAATACGTTTCATACCAATCACATCCACCAGGGGTCCGCCGAGTATCATAGCAAGGGTAAATCCCCAGAATGCAGTCCCGACGATCCATCCAACTTGTTCAGCAGTAAGACCGAACTCTGCTTTCCAGGGTTCGATCATACCTGCTCTTGTGGCAAAGGTGAGAGCCGTGACCACCAAAGCAGTACAACTCGCATTAAAGAGAAGCGATTTATTCACGTTTTCCATAGCGAAAGTTTTAGGAGGTTAGAGTGATTCTCCAATATACTAACTAATATGAAATTTCCTGCTTTTCCGGTGGATGAATATTATCAAAAACACTATTCATGACCAGGGAGATCTCAGGGTGTTTTCCAGGTGCTGTAAAGGCATTCAGGACCCTGAAACAAAGGTCAAAGGAAGGACGGTTCTCAAGTATCATTACCTGTAACCTGTTGGTTTCATGTGCTTTAAGTATGAATACCGAAGCGTGGTCATGCAGTGTATATTCCGACAGATTCTCAAGGATGTAGTCTGCATCAGACCGGTTCTCAATCATTAATGTCTGCACCGGGTCATTTCCCATCCGGGTGATCTTCAGTGAACTCTGAACAAGGGGGGCGAGGAATTCGCTTTTGCCCACGAGGGTATTGTGGAACCAAACAGCAGACCTGCCCTCTTCCAGTGCCAGTTTCAGTCCCTCTTCGCTCTTCTCGCTTGCAAAAACAAGTGTAACCGGCCGATGTCCTTCCTCCTCATTTTCGTAATCCCAGTTGATGATGTCATGGACATCAGAATTACCCAGGATAGTCAGGTCATTGTCCAGTGCAATCTGGAGCGATTCATCCGAATAGGTAACCCAGTTGACGATCTCGATCCCGTCAAGCAGGCCTTCTGCCAGGAGTTCTTTATGAATTTCATGGAGTGTAGCCAAACCATTTTTCTGCTGATTAGTCCATTGAGGATGGTTGTAGAACACAAATGCTCCCTGTCGTTTTGCTTCCCTGAAAACTTCCATCACATCTTGGTTTAATGATTACAGTTTTTTGAGGTATAAATCTAATAAAACTGCTGTACTTAAAATTCTATATTAAAATGACATTCAGAAAAACAAAATATAAAGGTAAATTAGCAAATCTGAAGAGTAGCTATATGGAAAGGAGCGAATCGATCAGACAACTGGAAGAAACAGGGCCCCATTGGGATGTACTGGTAATTGGAGGGGGTGCTTCAGGACTTGGAGCTGCCCTTGAATCTGCCAGCAGGGGGCATAAAACAATACTACTGGAAAAATATGACTTTGCTAAAGGCACTTCAAGCAGGAGCACCAAGCTGGTCCACGGTGGGGTAAGGTACCTGGCCCAGGGGAATATTCCCCTTGTCATGGAGGCATTGAGGGAAAGGGGACTTTTAAAGCGCAACGCCCCTCACCTTGTAAAAGACCAGTCATTTGTGATCCCTTGCTACAGCTGGTGGTGTGTGCCTTTTTATACTATAGGACTGACCCTCTACGATTTAATGGCCGGCAAACTCGGTATCGGCAGGTCGGTGCCCCTGTCAAGAGCAAGGACACTGTTATCCCTTCCTGCCATTCGTGCCCGTAAATTAAAGGGAGGTGTCAGGTACCACGATGGTCAGTTTGATGATTCCAGGCTTGCAGTCAATCTCTGTCAGACACTTGTTGAGCAGGGGGGGACCGCATTGAATTATATGGAGATGACAGGCCTGATCATTGAAGGAGGAGAAGTAACGGGCGTAATGGCTCAGGACGGTGAGACCGGTCAGAAATACAATATCAGGGCAGGAGTGGTGATCAATGCCACAGGTGTTTTTGCCGACCGGATATTAAGGATGGAAAATCCGGATGCCAGGGATGTAATCAGACCGAGTCAGGGAATTCACCTGGTTTTTGATGCTGATTTTTTAAATGGTAAAGAAGCCCTGATGATACCAAAGACCCCGGATGGACGTGTACTTTTCGCGGTACCATGGCACAACAGGGTGGTTGTGGGCACTACCGATGTGGAAAAACAGGAAGCTGATCCGGAACCCCGGGCAGAGGAATCAGAGGTTGAATATATACTGGAAACAGCGGGCAGGTACTTTGATCCTCCCCCCCGAAGGAGCGATGTGTTGAGTGTATTTGCCGGCCTGCGTCCCCTGGCCGCTCCCTCATCCGAAGGAAAGAAAACCAAAGAAATATCGAGGGGACATAAGGTTCTGATTTCAGATGCCGGGTTGATTACAGTTACAGGCGGTAAATGGACCACTTACAGAAAGATGGGAGAGGATGTGATTGACACGGCAGTACGGCTGGGTAAACTACCACCCGGGGAATCAGTTACCCGTAACCTCAGGATTCACGGATACATGGAGAAGCCTGATCTGAAAGATCCCCTTTACTGGTATGGATCCGATCTGGATATAATTCGG
>CAZIAU010000094.1:0-8362 GCA_964536755.1 uncultured Bacteroides sp.
GATCCATGCAAACAATATATTTTCCCTCCCGAGACAGGTCGCTTTCAAATGCAACCACATCCTCTTCCTCTTCAGTAGCCAGTCCGCATACCTCTATGCTGGACCTGAGTATTGATTTAAACTGCTCGTTCGCAAAAACATCCAGCTTTTTCACCGTTTCGCCCTGGATGTTTTTCTGTCCGGTTTCCCCGAGAATATCTGCAAGCCCGGCCATTCTTACCTCACGGTTGACTATCCTGCCGGCGATTACGAGATGTCCAAGGAGTCGGGAGAGATCCCCTTTAGCATAAGGAAAAGCATTCTGTTGCTGTACAATGAATTCATTGAGGGTGAGGGCTCTGAATGTGTTACTCATAATAACCTGTTTAGTAGATCTGTTACATAAAATTAATCTATTTTCTTGTTAAAAAACTTTTACATTTGAAAGACAATAGTGAAGAATGATCAGGAATCCGTACAAGGACCACCCCCTGCTTCCCGGAATCACCAATTCTTTAAGGGAGGGAAACTTCCGTGTTCAATACCTGGAAGGACTGGCCGGATCATCTAAAAGCGCACTGATCCATGCCTGCCTTTGCCAACTGAAAGGCCCCCACCTTTTCCTTTACCATGACAAGGAAGAAGCCGCCTATTTCTATACCGATCTGATGACACTTGAAGGTATTCCGGACCGGACTCTTTTCTTTCCATCTTCCTATAAGAGATCGGTCCAGTACAACCAGACCGACCAGGCAAATATTATTACCCGGACCCAAACCCTCAGGCGGCTCTCGGAGCGAAGAGTTGCCAGCTTCATTGTCTCCTATGCGGAAGCTCTGGTAGAATCGGTGGTATCCAGAAAAGAGCTGGGGAAATCCACAATGGAGGTAAAAAAGGGGGATAAGATCGACAGGGAATTCCTGGAAGAAGTCCTCCGTACTTATGATTTTCATCTTGTGGATTTTGTGTATGAACCGGGACAATATTCCATCCGGGGAGGGATCGTGGACGTTTTCTCCTACGCGATGAGTCACCCAGTACGCATTGATTTCTTTGATGACGAGGTTGATACCATCCGGATCTTCGATGCCGATACACAGCGCTCCCTGGAGAGTGTTAGAAAAGCGAACATTATTCCCAATATTCAATGGGAACATGAGATGGGTGAGAAACGTATCTCTTTCCTGGAATATCTGCCGGCAGAAACCACATTGTGGATTGATAGTCCCGAACTGGTCACCGGTCTGATCCAGTCATTGTACGAGGCGACAGAGTTCGATAACAAACAGGGAGGGCCGGTTATTAAATCAAAATTCCTGAAACAGGGAACTGAGATCAGGCATCAGATGAATGGATTCAGACAGGTTATTTTTGGTGCAACCACGCCAGAGAGGGGAGTGAAAACATGGAGCTTCAATACATCTCCCCAGCCCGCTTTTCATAAAAATTTCGATTTGCTTGCCGCACATATGAAGGAACATTCCTCCGATGGATATACCAGTTACATACTTTCAGACAATGAAAATCAGCTTGAACGGATAAAGGCAATTTTTGACGGGATAGATCCCGAAATTGAATACAGGGCCATTTCTCAAACCCTGCACCAGGGCTTCACCGACCATGACCTGAGGCTTACCTTTTATACCGACCACCAGATTTTTGAAAGGTATCATAAATTCAGGTTCCATGACCGTTTCAGCAGGAAGGAATCGGTTTCGGTCAAAGAACTGATCGGCCTTAACCCGGGCGATTATGTGGTTCATGTTGATCATGGCATAGGTATTTTCGGAGGATTGGAAAAGATAGAAGTAAACGGTAAAATCCAGGAAGCCATTAAACTTGTATATAAGGACCGGGATGTTCTCTATGTGAATATCCACTCCCTGCACCGTATTTCAAAATACAAAGGAAAGGAGACGGGTCCTCCAAAGATCTATAAGCTGGGAACAGGTGCCTGGCAGAAGCTTAAAAACAAAACTAAAAAGAAAGTCCAGGATATTGCCAGGGAACTTATCCAGCTTTATGCCCAAAGAAAGGATCAGAAGGGGTTCGCTTTTTCGCCGGATACTTATCTGCAACAGGAACTCGAGTCCTCCTTTATCTATGAGGACACCCCTGATCAGCTGAAAGCCACAGCAGATGTAAAGGAGGGTATGGAGGCCGGTTTTCCGATGGACCGGCTGATTTGCGGGGATGTGGGCTTCGGAAAAACTGAAGTGGCAATCCGGGCCGCCTTCAAGGCGGCCACAGACAGTAAACAGGTGGCTCTGCTTGTCCCGACTACCGTGCTTGCCTTCCAGCATTACAATACATTCAGGGAGAGATTAAAGGATTTTCCCTGTACGGTGGACTACCTTAGCCGGTTCAGGAGCTACGCCGACCAGAAACAGATCCTTACAAAACTGAAAGAAGGAGGTATTGATATTATTATCGGAACCCATAAACTGGTGAGCAAGGAGGTTGAGTTCCGTGACCTGGGACTGCTTATCATAGACGAAGAACAGAAATTCGGGGTCAGTGTAAAGGAGAAACTGAAACAGATGAAACTGAACGTGGATACCCTTACTCTCACGGCAACCCCCATCCCGAGAACACTGCAGTTTTCACTGATGGGCTCCCGTGACCTCTCTATTATCAATACGCCCCCTCCCAATCGCCACCCAATTATCACTGAGATTCACACTTTCAATGAGGATATTATCAGGGAAGCCATTGAATATGAAGTAAGCCGGGAGGGACAGGTCTTTTTTATACACAACAGGATCCAGACCATCCTGGAGATCAAGGAGACAGTGGACAGGTTACTCCCGGGTGTCAGAACTGTTGTGGCTCACGGACAAATGGAGGGCAGGAAACTGGAATCGGTGATGCTCAATTTTATGCAGGGTGAGTATGATGTGCTAATTGCTACTGCCATTGTTGAATCGGGACTTGATATTCCCAATGCCAACACAATAATTATCAACAACGGACAGGCATTCGGATTAAGCGATCTTCACCAGCTGAGGGGGCGGGTTGGCCGGTCCAATAAAAAGGCCTTCTGTTATATTTTTGCCCCTCCCGTGACCCTGTTGTCCCAGGAAGCCAGGAGAAGGCTGAAGGCTGTTGAAGAGTTTTCAGCTTTGGGTAGCGGATTTAACCTTGCTCTTCAGGATCTGGATATACGAGGCGCCGGCAACCTGCTTGGTGCAGAACAGAGCGGTTTTATTGCAGATATGGGATTCGAAACCTATAACAGGATCCTCAATGAAGCCATTCTGGAGCTGAAGGATACGGAATTCAGCGATCTTTACGGGGATCACTCCGGAGTACAGGTTGAAGAGAAGTTATTCCTTTCTGATTGCCATATAGATACTGATCTTGAATTGCTCTTCCCCGACAGCTATGTTTCCAACATCAGCGAAAGGGTTGAATTATACAGGAAACTCGACTCCATCAAGGACGATAAAGCCCTTGAAGAGTTCGGGAATATGCTGAAGGACCGTTTCGGTCCCCTGCCCTCTCCTTCCAGTGATCTGTTGAAGGTGGTTCAGTTACGATGGCTGGCGCAGAGGATCGGTGTTGAAAAAATTATATTGAAAATGAACTCCCTGATCACGTATTTTGTAAACAATCCTGATTCACCTTTTTACCGGTCGGAAAGATTTAAGCAGGTGATCAGGAATATCCAGGCAAATCCCGGTGTGTTCCGTATGCGGGAGGACCAGGAAAAATTGAGCCTGAGAAGTGAAAGGGTAAATTCAATATCGGAAGCTTACCAGATACTGGAGAAGTTGAGCAAAGAATAGTATAATGAACCTGATTCTGGACCTGGGCAATAGTTATGGGAAGATCGCTGTATGCGAGGGGACCAATGTAATTGAATCTGCAGTATATGAAAAAATAACCAGCAGGGAGATAGCTTATTTCCATACATTCTACAGAAATCTGAAGGGCGTGATTATTTCATCGGTGGTCAACGATTCCAGGGAGATCACCGATTACCTGGGTAGCCTTTTCAATACCTGTGTTGAGCTGAACCATGCCACTCCCATTCCCCTTCGAAACAATTACACTACTCCCGACACCCTGGGATATGATAGAATTGCTGCCGCTGTTGGGGCATATACTATTTATCCGGGAAAAAACGTTCTGGTCATAGATGCCGGAACGGCAGTCACCTATGATATGGTAACTTCCGAAGGGGAATTTGTCGGGGGGAATATTTCTCCGGGTCTGAATATCCGGTTCAAATCACTGAATAAATTCACCAGTCGCCTTCCCCATTATGAAAAGCCGGTTGAACAACCACCCTTGGTGGGAAGCTCGACCCGTGAGGCTATCCAATCCGGCGTCGTGAATGGATTATTATTTGAAATGGATGGTTTTGTTGCTGCCATAAGTAAAAACTTTCCTGAATTACAGGTGGTTTTAACGGGAGGAGATGCAAAATACTTTGAAGGGAAATTAAAAAGTAGCATCTTTGTGCACCTGAATCTAAACCTGATCGGATTAAACAGAATACTGGATTACAATGCAGATAAAGATATATAGCAGGTTATTTAATACGATTCCCGTCTCCATTTTCATTACCATACTTACAACTTTCAGTGTTAATGACTCACTGGCCCAGTTCAATACCTATTCGCCGTATACCAGATTTGGTCTTGGCGACCTGGCAAAAAACGGCTTTGGCCAGAACCTTGCGATGGGGGGGACCGGAATTGCCATACATAATAATAACAGGATAAATTATCTTAATCCTGCCGCTTTTTCGGCCCTTGACAGCACCTCGGTCTTTTTTGATTTTGGTGTCAATAGTTTTCATAACCAGTATACCACTACCCATTCTTCCAATTCCTGGTGGAATATGAACCTGCATCATGTGGCTTTCGCCTCCTCTATGGGAAAACATCTTGGATTCTCTGCCGGTATAGTGCCATTCAGCAGTGTCGGTTACAATATAAAACAGGAGTATGACTATCCTGAATCAGGCGATGCAGTGGATGCATATTCTAAAGGTGACGGGAGTATAATGAATTTTTACATGGGTACTTCCGTCAAATTCTTCAACAGGATCTCACTGGGGGTTACTATGAACTACCTGATGGGAAGGCTAACCAGGGAAAGGACCGCCGTATTTCCGGCAAATGAGGATTATTCAACTGCAAAATCAAAGGATAACCTGGATCTGAGAAAACCTGTTTTCGGATTCGGCCTGCAATACAATGAGGTCATTAAAGATAAATTCTTCTTTACTCTCGGGGGAATATATGATCTGGCTACAAAAGTGGATGTGGATGTGGAATCCAGACTGGTCAACACAATCTACCATTATAAATCCGTGGCCCTCAACGATTCCATCGATGTGGAACCCAGCTTCACCATGGATCAGGATACAATTATTGTTGATTTCACCATGCCCCGAAAAACGGGTTTTGGTATCGCCCTGGGTATTCCCGATAAACTGACCATCACGGGTGACTATTACATGCAGGACTGGTCCGGTATTCCATTTCTATCCGATATAAATTATTCTACAACTAACTCAACATCAATGCATTTTGGAGCTGAATACACTCCCGATGTTGAGGCATTGCGAGGTTATCACAAGTATATAACTTACAGGGTTGGAGGATATTATTCCAACTATTACCTTCAGGTGAAGGATACTCAGCTGAAAGACTATGGCATAACTTTTGGAGTAGGACTTCCTGTAAGGTCGTTTAAAACAAGCTTAAATGTGGCTTTTACACTGGGAACCAGAGGTACTACCGAGTACAATTTAGTGAAAGAAAATTATGGAATTATCACATTTAATGTAACTTTGCACGATCTGTGGTTCCGGAAACGGAGATTTGATTAAAATAGAAAATATTACACCGGTATGAAAACAAAAGCCCTCAGACCAATTTTTCTGGCAGCGTTGTCCCTTTTGTTTGTCCTACCTACAATTTCACAAAAAGGAGTAGAGGACGGGTCAAAATACGGGAAAGGACAGGACAGTATCAACTGCATTAAAAATCTTTCTCTATACAGGGAATTTTTTAAACATAATAATTATAAAGATGCGATTTCTCCATGGAGAAAGGTTTTCGATGAATGTCCAAGCTCCAGTGAAAGGATGTATGTTGAAGGTGTTACGATGTATAAGAGTTTTATTGAATCTGAAAACCAAGCCGAGCGGATAGAGTCCATGATAGATACTATATTACTTATCTACGACAGGCGTGCTGAATATTTTGGCGGAGAGGGGAACATATATGGACGTAAAGGAGTTGACCTGTTGCGTTACCGCCGGACAGACCCGGAAGATATTTATGAGGCATATGGCTACCTGAAGAATAGTATTGAATTGGAAAAGAATAAGTCCCGGGATGCGGTTATGGTTACCTTCATTAATGCTAGTATAAGTCTCAATAAAGCTGGCAAGCTGTCTGATAACCAGGTTATTGAAGATTACTTTCTGGTGACTGCAATCATTGATAAATTACTGGATAAAAGTTCCCGATGGCCCAGGGCCAAAGCCAGTATCGATGAGCTTATGCTCAGCAGCGGCCTGCTCACCTGTGATGCCCTGAACAAATATTTCGGTCCACAGTTTGAAGCAAATAAAACAGACAGGGCCTTCCTTGAAAAGGTAATTAATTTCTATACAGCAACTGGTTGTGACAGGTCGGATATGTACGTGGCAGCTTCCGAACAAATGTATGAAATTGAACCCGGACCGGAATCGGCCCATCAACTTGCCAGGTTATTTATTGCTAAAAGTGATTTTGCCAAGGCATCCCTCTATCTGCAAGAAGCTGTCAGGGGTGAGAACATTGACTCTGAGACAAAGGCAGAGTGGTATTATGAACTTGCTCTCGTGACCCGGTTTAACCAGAACTATTGCGATGCCATCAGATATGCCCGTGAGGCGGTTTCATTGAACAGCAATCACGGTAAAGCCTATATTGTAATGGGAGATGCAATCATTGATTCGCGCAATAACCTGGGTGAGGATTTCGAGACACGCACTGCCTTCTGGGTAGCCGCAGATAAATATGCAAAAGCGATGTCTGTAGATCCTACTGTTAAAGAGGAGGCCAGCAAGAAATTGAATGATTATGCATCACAATATCCCGACAAAGAAGAGATATTCTTCAGAGATCTGAATGACGGGGATGCCTATGAGGTGAAAGGCTGTATTAATGAAACAACCACCGTAAGATCCAGGCCCGACTGAGTTCTTCGGGAAAATATTTTAACTGTTTTTAAGCCGTCTCCTTTGGGGCGGTTTTTTTTATATTTGCACAAATGATCTGGTCAATCAGAAATATTGGAGGAAGCCTGGCCCTTTTTGCTCTTATGCTTACGGGTTGTGAGAACGACATTGAACGTATCAATATGCTTACGGGGGGAGCTGACGTGCCGAAGATAAAAGGGACCAATGTCGAGGTAATATACAGTGACTCCGCAAAAGTGAAAGTCCAGATACTGGCAGCGTCTTTCAGGCAATTCACAGATGTGGAAAGGCCTTATATGGAATTTCCGGACGGGATGGAAGTCTACTTCTATGATGATTCCATGAGGATCGAATCTGAAATTATGGCCGATTATACCATTTATTACGGGGAAGAGAGGCTCTGGCATGCTACCGGGAATGTTGTGGCCCGAAGGCTAGATAACGGAGACGCTCTTTATACTGAAGAACTTTACTGGGACGAAGCGGACCAGCAGATCTATTCAGATGCCTTCACCAGAGTACAGAATGAAGATGGAACCTTTTACGGGAAACGCGGATTTGTATCCCACCAGGATCTATCAAACTGGCAGTTAAAGGGATCCAGCGGAACCGTAAATGTTCAGGATGAAAAATAATATGTCAGGTATTCTTGAAGTAGTATGGTTCGTCCTGGGCGGATTAATGTTTTATATTGCTGTTGATATGACATTATCCGACGGATTTTCCGGATCCTGGTACTACTACCTCCTGTCAATCCTTGCTATGCTCATGTACTATTTCAGAAGAAGAATGAGAATTACACGCCGATAAAACATGTCATACCTTAGCCTGATCATCCTCATATTAATCTCTATCCTTTTCTCGGCGTTCTTTTCAGGGATGGAAATTGCCTTCGTTTCTGCAAACAAGCTGAGGATCGAGATCGATAAGAAACAGAAGAAACTCCTTTCCGGTATTGTCAGCTTTTTCACCAAACAGCCCTCCAACTATATTGCCACCATGCTGGTGGGCAACAACATTGCCCTGGTCGTATACGGTATCACTTTTGCCATGTTACTTGAAACTCCCATTAAAAAGTTAGTGGGTGATAATTCAGATTTTGCTTTATTGCTGGTTCAGACCCTTATATCAACCCTGATCATTCTGCTCACTGCAGAGTTCCTTCCAAAAACATTA
>CAZIAU010000095.1:0-8340 GCA_964536755.1 uncultured Bacteroides sp.
CAGCTACGGTATCAACTACGACATCCATACACCACTTCTTGACGCTGCCCTGTACTGGTTTGATGGTTATTATCACTGGCCGGGAATTGCCTTTGATTCTTTCGTCATGGATTCGATTACTTTCCAGCCCGCAGCACTCAATATCCGGGAAGAAGCATACAGGATCAGGATGCTGGGAATGGATATTTCTGTACCGGCAGGCTCGTGGATATTGAGAGCTGAGGGTGCTTGGCAGCAAACAACTGAGTCATATGAAGGAGTTGAATACCTGCCGTACCCTGAACTATCCTATACAGCAGAACTGGAGCGTTCAGGTACATATTTCACGCTGCTTTCGGGATATTACGGTAAATATATCCTTGATTATTCAACACCTGAAACAGAACCCAGTCTGGATGTTGACCAGGAGCAGTTTTCCCAGTTAATGCAGCTGGGTATGATTCTGGATGATGCATCGGTAAGTGGTCTGATCAATGGCCGGATTGACGCATTTAACCGTCTTTACAATTATCAGCTGGAAGAGTATTACCATACTGTCTTCCTTATTTGCAAAGTGAATTTATGCCATGACCAGCTGGAAATTATCCTGCCGGCGATCTATAATATTACTGCGGAAGAATGGACCCTTCGACCCGGGATCTCTTACTCTCCCGCAGACGGAATAAAAATATCGGGTGGATTTTCCGGCCTGTACGGCAGGGAGAACTCCCTCTATGACATGGTGGGCCCGGTGCTGAATGCCACTTATCTGTCGTTTAAGTTAACGTTTTAATGCTACTATAGAATGGAGAAGAAGATAATTAAATACCGCTGGTGGATTATAATAATATCTGTTTTGATAACACTGGGTTTTTCCACTATCCTGTTCAAACTGGAAATTGATCCTGACCTGAAGAATTACTTTCCAAAAACCATGACCTCGGTGGTGAATACAGACCGGATCGAAGAAATATTCGGGAACCAGGACCTGATAATGATCATTTTTGAAACTGACGATATCCTGAACGAGGAAACACTTATTCGGGTCAGGGATATCGATAAGGAGTTGAAACGTACGAAGGGCATCCGCAGGACCACCTCACTGTTCGGATCCAACAGGATCTATGGGGAAGATGGAGTTATGTATGTGGAACCAACAGTGCTTCGTATTCCCAAAAATGATTCCCAGAGGGAAGAACTAAGGAAGATTATCATTAATAATGACCTGGTTTATAATGTAATGGTCTCCGATGATTTCAAAGCAACCGCGATAGTTGTCACCCTTGAAAAGGAAGTAAACGAGAAAGCCCTCTTTGACCGGATCAATTCCATACTCGACCAGTATCCCGGACAGGAGAAAGTCCATTTCGGCGGACTGCCCTACCTGCGGCTGGCCATTGATAAAGATATCAAAAGAGATGGGATAATCCTTATACCTATCGCCATGATCCTGATGCTTATTTTCCTCTACCTTGTTTTCAGGGAATGGAGGGGGGTATGGCTCCCATTTCTGGTGGTTGTCATGTCAGCCCTGCTGGGGATCTCCCTGATCCCGATCCTGGGATGGAAATTCTATGTCATATCTCTTCTGGTTCCCATCCTGCTTATCGCAGTAGCAAATGATTACGGCATACATATTATAGCCAAATACCAGGAAATAAATGCCTCCGGGAATGGATCTTCCATGGAGGAAATAGTAGCAAAGATCATCCGCTCCCTGTGGAAACCTATCCTTCTGACCGGGCTCACAACTATTGCCGGTATATCAGCACTATGGGCCCACACTATGATCCCGGCCCGTCAGATG
The DNA here is from genome assembly GCA_964536755.1 of uncultured Bacteroides sp. Lineage (GTDB taxonomy): Bacteria > Bacteroidota > Bacteroidia > Bacteroidales. The sequence continues at coordinate 1,787 of CAZIAU010000095.1, forward strand.
GCTCTCATAGCCAGTTTGGGAATTCTCTATGCCATCTTCTTCAGCCTGGTTCTTCTGCCCGCATTGCTATCCCTCCTGAAAAGGTCCAAGCCTTCTCTTACTCTCGCCGGCGGCGGAATAAGAAACCGGCATAACTGGCTGGGAAGGTTTGCTTTCTGGGTGGTCCGGAGAAGCAAAAGGATCCCGGCAGTGGCCCTTGCCATTACACTGATCATATCGACCGGGATCATATTCCTGAGAGTTGACTCCAACGAGGAAAATTTCTTCCCGGAACGCCACGAGGTAAAGCAGGCAGCAAAGATCATTAACGGAAAGTTCGGAGGATCAGAAAATATTTCCGTGCTGTTTACCGGCGACATGCTGGACCCTGCTGAATTAAACAGAATTGAATCCTACCGGGAAGAATTGGAGAAGTCAGCATCCATCGATCTTACCATCTCCTTTTCCGGGGTGGTCAGGGAAATCAGCAAAGCACTCTATGATCCCGGAGATCCATTATATGACACAATACCACCCACCAGGGAAGCTGTGGCGCAATACATGGAACTCTATTCCATGAACGGGGATCCGGAAGAACTGGAGCAGCTGGTGGATTTTAATTATGAGAATGCACACCTGATGATCCGGATCAACGACGCCAACAATGAAACAGTCAATGGTATCATCAAACAGATCAAGGGATTTGCTGCCGATGATCCCTCCATAGCTTCCATAGGCGGATACGGTTATATCCGTACAGAGCTGGCCAACAAGGTACTCTCAGGAACTTACTTTTCCCTGGGGATCGCATTACTTCTGATCTTTGTACTGCTGTCGCTTATTTTCAGATCTCTGTCGGCAGGTGTCCTGGGTATCATCCCCCTATCAATTTCCGTGATCGTACTATTCGGACTGATGGGACTCACCGGGGTCCGGCTGGATGTGGCAACAGCACTGCTTTCATCTATAATGATAGGTGTTGGGGTCGATTATACCATTCATTTCTTATGGAGATACAGGGAGGAACGAAAGCAGAACCGGTTACCCAGGGAAGCAATAATCACCACGATTACCACAACAGGACGGGGTATTATTTTTAATGCCCTCTCTGTAATCGTCGGTTTTGTGGTGTTGATTATTTCATCCTTCACCCCTATCAGGTTTTTCGGCATATTAGTCGTCGTGTCAATATTAAGTTGTTTGATCGGTGCACTTGTAATTCTCCCTGCCCTGCTCCTCCGGTTCAGGTTTAAATTCCTCGAAACCTCTGTTCTCCCCGATGAAAGTGAGAGTGAAAAGGGTGACAAGCTGAAGGTTGCCAGGCGAATAGCCATGGTGTTCATAATGGCAGCCCTGGTGAGTATCAGCGCCAGTGCCCAGGAAGCCAGGGAAATCATTAAAAAGAGCCACGACGTGGTAAAGATCAGTTCATTCGAGGCCGTATCCACACTCACTATCACCGATTCCAGGGGAAACCAGCGCATCAGAAAAAATACCATGGCTTCCATGTCCACCCCCGACGGAACAGAAAAAAGGATCATTAAATTTCTTTCTCCGGCCGAGGTGAAAGGAACCGGTATCCTGATCTTTGATTATCCTGATAAAAGTGACGATATGTGGATCTACCTGCCGGCTCTCCGGAAAACCAGGCGTATTGTGAGTCGCGAAAAAAGCAGGAGCTTCATGGGAAGTGAATTCTCCAATGCCAATATGACCGCTCCCGGCCTGGAAGATTTCACCTATCAAATCCTGAGTGAAGAGTCCCTAAGGGGGAAAGAATGCTTCCTGATTGAAGCCGTACCGAAATCCACTGACCTGGAGGATGAATACGGGTATGCCCGATCTGTTTCATGGATTGACAAAAATAATTATCTTGTGCTTCAGACTGAATACTATGATTTTGAAGGTGAAGTTTTCAAGACCATCAGGCACAATGAGTTCAGGGAACTCGATGAAACCGGGCAGAAATACATGGTTACCAATATGGAAGCAATAAACAATAATAATAACAGAAGTTCACAGATGGTAATGGAACAGGTCGCCGTTACACCCACCAGTAAAGATTATTTTACGGTAGCATACCTGGAGAATGAATGAAAAATGTACGATTTAAATTCCTGATCTTTTTTCTTATTACTGCCTCTTTCCTGCATGCTCAGTCGTCCGGGTCCGGAACCCTGGAGATCAGGTTCACCGGGATTAAGAGCGATAAAGGTCAGATAGCCATCGGAATAAACAATGCACCGGATGGCTGGCCGAGGCAGCCTCAATTAAATGCAAAATGGAAGAAAGAGAACCTGAAAGCCGGGGTTTTTGTTGCATGGCTTAAAGACCTTCCTTACGGGACATATGCCATATCCGCCCTTGATGATGTGAACTGCAGCCTGGAAATGGATATGCTCCTCGGTATTCCAAAAGAGGGATGGGGATTTTCAATGAACCCTCCCATCAAACCCTCTGCTCCCGGATTCGAAGATTGTTCCTTCAGGCTGGACAAACCCTTTCAACAGATCACCATCGACATACGCTACATCGGTAAGGGTAAATAGCCAAAGATTCCCTATTTTTACCTTCCGTGGACCATGAGGGCTGAATCTACCATATGTGCATTGGCGACATCCGGGACCGGAGCCATAGCTGTTATCAGGGTCAGCGGTCCGGATTCGATCCGGATCGTTGAAAGCATATTCCAGTCGGCTACCGAAGGAAAAGGAGTGGCTTCCCAACCTCCCAATACAATTCACTACGGAACCATTGCAGATAAGGACGTGGTGGTTGATGAGGTGCTCCTTAGCCTGTTCAAAGCTCCACATTCCTACACGGGAGAAGATTCCATCGAGATCTCCTGTCACGGTTCACCCTATATTCAACAAAAGATACTGGAATTACTGGTTGCCGGCGGAGCTCAGCCTGCCATGCCTGGAGAATTCACCAAACGTGCCTTCCTGAACGGAAAGATGGACCTTTCACAGGCAGAAGCAGTAGCAGACCTGATCGCTGCCGAATCGGAAGGCGCCCATAGGGTGGCCCTGCAACAATTAAGGGGCGGATTTTCGGTGAAACTCAAAGAATTGAGATCCAGGCTTCTCTATTTTATATCGTTAATAGAACTCGAACTTGATTTCAGCGAGGAAGATGTGGAGTTTGCCGACCGTACACAACTGGTAGAGCTGGTCAATGATACCGGCGATCTGATCAGAGAACTGATCAGCTCCTTCCAGCTGGGGAACGTGCTAAAAAGCGGGGTTCCGGTAGCAATTATCGGGCGGCCGAATGTGGGCAAATCAACCCTCCTGAATGCCATCCTGAATGAAGAGAAGGCCATAGTGAGCGAGATTGAAGGAACCACCCGTGATTCCATTGAGGATACAATAAACATTGAAGGAATCAAATTCAGGTTTATCGATACAGCAGGTATACGTGAAACAGCCGATACAATAGAGAACCTGGGGATCCGGAGAACATACCAGAAAATTGAACAGGCATCTATTGTACTTCTGCTGACTGAAGCCAGTGATGAACCTGATATAATTCAGAGGTCGGTTGATGTGATACGGGATCAACTTTCCGATGGATCAAAACAACTGGTCGTGGTGCTGAACAAGTCTGACCGCATTTCTGACAGGCAGATAAAGGAAATCCAGGATCACATCAGGCTCCTGGAGCATGAACGGATTATCTCCCTATCGGCTGAAAAAGGAGAGAATATTGAAGGACTTATCTCTGTTTTACTCAATATTGTCAACGCTGGAAGCATCAAACACCAGGATGTGGTAATATCCAACATCAGGCACTTTAATGCCCTGAATGCTGCCTTAGAGGCCCTTGAAAGGGTATCCGAAGGGCTCTCCTCTGCCCTTCCCTCCGATCTGCTGGCCCAGGACATCCGCGAAGCCCTCCATTACCTTGGCGAAATCACCGGCGAAGTCACCACCGACGAAATCCTTGGAAACATTTTCAAGAATTTCTGTATCGGAAAATAACTGCTATACCTCTCATCTTCTGATTGTTATATCTATTTACTGCAGTGCATTAAGACCACATTTCATCAAAAAGAACAGATGTTTTCTCCCGAATATTATTTGATTAAGTTTGGATCATTACTTTTATATGTTTTTTAACATTTAGTCTTGATTAGTTATTTTTATTTCACTTAATCTGATTGTGTAACCTACGAAGCGAATATTTTATGAAGAAAGATAGAGAACCATTGGCAATAATCGGTATCGGGTGCAGGTTTCCGGGTAATGTGACCACACCGGAAGAGTTTTGGGATTTGATCGTTAGCGGCGGCGATGGCCTTACAGATATTCCTGCAGATCGCTGGAATGCGGATGCCAAATTTGCACCCGATTTCAGAACTGCTGGCAAAATCAGCGTCAGGAGGGGTGGTTTTATTAAGGACATTGATAAATTTGATGCATCCTTCTTCGGCATCTCTCCTTTGGAGGCCTCTCGTATGGATCCCCAGCAGAGGATGATACTTGAGCTTTCTTACAGGGCCATTGAGGATGCCGGTCTGACATTTAGAGACCTGGATGGATCACGCACCTCGGTATTTGTCGGTATTTCCTCACATGATTACGGTGATATTCAAAATTCTCCGGCTGAACAGATCAATATCGGAGCACACACCAACCTGGGTTCTGCCCTTTGTATCACGGCCAACAGAATTTCATATTTCTATAACTTAAAGGGTCCAAGTATGGCGCTTGATACTGCATGTTCATCCTCACTGAATGCCGTTCACCTGGCTTGCAGGAGTATATGGGAAAACGATGCCGATCTTGCATTTGCAGGAGGGACCAACGCCATCCTGAAACCCGAACCCCAGATGGGATTTTCCAAAGGAGGCTTTCTTTCTCCTGACGGGAAATGTTATGCCTTTGATTCCCGCGCCAACGGGTACATCAGGAGTGAGGGAGCCGGATTGATCATTATCAAGCCCCTTTCCCGTGCCAGGGAAGACGGGGATCGAATATACGCCACAATCAGGGGATCCGGGGTAAACCAGGATGGTGCAACAAAAGGGATCTCTGTACCAAGTAGCGATGCCCAGCAGGAAGTGATCAAAATGGCATATGAGGATGCGGGTGTGGATACACGGCTGGTGAAGTATGTGGAAGCCCATGGAACGGGCACCTTTGTGGGTGATCCCATTGAAGCGAAATCCATTGGAAATATAGTGGGAAGCAACAGGAATGGAAAATGCTATATAGGTTCCGTAAAAACAAATATAGGACACCTTGAGCCTGCCTCGGGTATTGCCGGGATCATAAAGCTGGCCCTTGCCATGCAAAACAGGGTGATCCCACCCAATATACATTTTAACAAACCCAATCCGAACATCCCTTTCGATGAACTGAATCTGGAAGTGCCGGTTGTTCCGGTGATGTGGGAAGAGGAGGAAAATGGCAGCGTGTATGGAGGCGTCAACAATTTTGGATTTGGGGGTGCCAATGTGCATTTGGTACTGGAGGGTCTTCCACAGGAAAAAGCTGTAAAAGAGGCGACTGTAGAGAAACTGCAAATTTGCACAATCTCTGCCATGGATTCTCAGGCACTGAGGGATCTGACAGAACAATATATCAAATATTTCAGGGATAAAGACAACAAGAACAGCCTGGAGGATATTTGTTATTCTTCTACAGTCCGCAGAACCCATCACAACAACCGTCTATCCATAGTGGGAGGAACCAGGGAAGAGATGGCAGACCATCTTCAAAAGTATTTAGACGGGGAGAATCTCAGTGAGATCTCCGAAGGAAAGGGTAATGAAACCAGGGATAAAATAGCATTTGTTTTCACAGGCCAGGGACCTCAATGGTGGGCCATGGGAAGGCAGCTTCTTGAAAACGAGCCCCTGTTTCGTGAAACCATCCGGAGACTGGATACACTTCTCAGCAAACATGCAGATTGGTCACTGATCGAAGAACTTACCAGGGATGAGGAGTCTTCCCGCATCAGTGAAACAAATATTGCACAACCTGCCATATTCTCCATTCAGATCGCACTTTTTGAAATGTGGAAGGCTCTGGGAATTACGCCTTCAGCTGTCGTTGGGCACAGTATCGGGGAAGTGCCTGCAGCATATGTTTCAGGAGCGCTGACATTGGAACAGGCTGTCCTGCTCATTTTCCACAGAAGCCGTGTCCAGTTTAAAGCTACTGACAAAGGCAGAATGCTTGCAGCCGGATTAACCACAGCAGAAGCAACCAGTTTGATCCGTGGCCGTGAGGACAAAGTATCTGTTGCTGCTGTAAACGGACCTGCCATGGTATCGCTGGCAGGCGATACGGATGTGATTGAACAAATCTCGGAAGAACTTGAAAAGAAGGATGTTTTTAACAGGATACTTCAGATCAACGTTCCGTTTCACTGTCACCACATGGAACCCCTGAAAGAGGAGTTGCTGGATGCACTGAAATCATTGAAGCCTTCCGCCACCAGAATCCCCTTCTACTCCACTGTCACCGGAATGGTTGTTGAGGGTGAAAAACTGGATCATAAATACTGGTATCGCAATGTCCGTGAAACAGTGAGTTTCACCAGTGCCATTGATGAAATGATCAATG
>CAZIAU010000096.1:0-8339 GCA_964536755.1 uncultured Bacteroides sp.
ATTACACAACCGCTTCGAATGATACAGAACCGTATTGCCCAGGTTAGTCTGAGCGAAAAGAACGAAATGATCAGCTATGACCGGAGTGATGAGATCAGGGGACTGGTGGAGGAGTATAATTATATGGTGCAGGAGCTGGAGAGAAGTGCCGGATTACTGGCCCAGTCGGAGCGTGAATCAGCCTGGAGGGAGATGGCCAAGCAGATAGCTCATGAAATAAAGAATCCACTTACTCCCATGAAACTGAATGTGCAGCATCTCAGGAGAACCGTGGAGGAAGGGAAACTTGACCAGGAAATGGTTAACAGGATTTCAGCCACACTTATAGAACAGATCGATTCGCTTACGGCAATTGCCAATGAGTTTTCTGACTTTGCGCAGATGCCCAAGATAAAAAATGAAAGAATAAACCTGGTTTCAAAGCTTCTGAGCCTGGTGCAGCTGTTTGATTCGTCCGAAGGAGCGGAGATCAGGCTGGATACGGGAGCCCTTAAAAAAGTATATGTTATTGCCGATAAGGAACAATTGATGCGTGTGTTTATCAACCTGGTGAAGAACGGGATCCAGTCCGTTCCCGATAACCGGAAAAGCATTATCGAAATCAGCCTGGAATTGGTGGAGGAAAACTCGGTCAGGGTCATGGTGAAGGACAATGGGAAAGGAATCCCCGATGAGATTAAGGATAAATTATTCCAGCCCAATTTCACCACAAAATCGGGAGGAATGGGGATGGGTCTGGCCATAAGCTACAACATAGTCAGGTCCCAGGGAGGGAAAATATGGTACGAAACGGTGATGGATAAGGGAACCACATTTTTTGTTGAGCTTCCGGTGGCGGTTGAAAAATCCGGGTAACATATTGATAAATGAATCGTTTACTAAAGAATTACCCGGACCAGGAAAAGTAATTTTATATTATATTAGACTTCTGTAGAAATCGAGAACGACCCCTGATTTGTCCTTTATTAGGAACATATACCTGACTGTTAGCCTGTTGTGCATTATTGCACTTCAGGGCTATTCCCAATCATATAATACAATCGGGGGTACCATCAATAAGTATACCTCCATCGAAACATTGCTTGGAGAGGAAGATTCCAACGTGGATTCACTCATCGTGGGCAGTGTTGCTGAATTTGGGGTTGGCGATACGGTTATGGTATATGTGGTAAAGGGAGCAGAGATTAACACTACATGGGAAGATGGAAGGGATGGCCAGCAACCGGGCAATACAGGACGATATGCCTTCCTTATCATTACCGAGATCGATGTTCCCAGCCGGTTGGTCGTACTGAATTCCAACCTCCCTTTGATGACTCCCTTCGGTGATGAAGAGGTGGCACAACTAATCAGGGTTCCCTCGTACAGGTGGGCGAGTGTTTCTGCCGGCGGGGTATCGGCCAAAGAGTGGGATGGAGCCACGGGCGGTGTTGTTGCCATGTTCGTACATCAGACGCTCAGGCTGAACGGAAATATTGATGTTACGGGAACCGGTTTCAGGGGGGCCAAAGGAAGTGAGGACGGGCTTTACGACGGGAATTGTTCATCGGTGGACCCGGATGAATATGACAGTACGTTCTACGTGACAGACAATACCATACGGGCCGGGTTGAAAGGTGAAGGTACCACAGAGATCACATTTGACAAGTTACGTGGCAAGGGTAAGAACATAAACGGGGGAGGTGGTGGAAATGCAAGGCTTTCCGGAGGTGGTGGCGGTTCCAATCATACAGCCGGCGGAAAGGGGGGAGAAGAGTCGACCCAGTTGTGCGAATCTGCGATAAGTGCCGGTGGCCTGGGGGGATTTGACCTGGGGCGTGCCCATGATGCCTATTATGTGAATGAAAATCCGCTTAATCGTGGATTCCGGATTTTCTATGGCGGAGGCGGAGGTACAGGAACCAGGGTAAGTGGCAGGATAACTACCGACGGGGGTGATGGTGGGGGACTGGTAGTCATTATCGCCGATACCATTGAAGGTAACGGCAGATCGATCATTGCAGATGGAGAGGATGTAACAATTAATGCCAATGGTGCAGCAGGCGGCGGCGGCGGGGGAGGAGGAATTGTCCTGGATGTAAGTGGCTATAAAACCACCCTGAATTTGTCCGCCTCGGGAGGTAACGGGGGAAACACCAACCATGCCATTGATACCACCGGGCCGGGTGGTGGTGGCGGCGGCGGATTTTACTGGCTTGCAGGAAGCTCTCAGCCGGGGGTTAATGCAGATCTTCTCACCGAAGGAAAGGCCGGAAGCCATCTTTCTCCAACCCCCATAAAGCATGGCGCGGGCGATGGTGGTCTGCCCATGAAGATAAATGACCTGGAAACCCCGCTGAGGGGATTCCTCTTTAATACAGTACCTGAAGAGTTCACCGTCTGCTCGGATATATTGCCGGATCCCATTTATGCCTCAAAACCAAAGGGCGGGGATGGTACATACAGTTACCAGTGGATTGACAGTACCAGTTCCCATACCTGGCAGCTTTCCACTCTTGGCACCAATAACCAGCAGCATTTTACCTTTAATCAGAAATTATCCGACAGTACCTGGTTCAGGAGGATTGTGACCTCGGCCTCCCTTCCTGCTGATACCAGTTACAGGATTGCTTATAATGTGCATCCTGCTATTACCTTTAATCTGGTTTCAGCCACCGATACGGTATGCTCGGGGGGAGCCCCGGAACTCTTTGTTCCTTCTGCAACCATAGGGGGCGGCCTGGGCCCTGGAAGCTATACCTATTTATGGAAGAAGGACGAAGGTGGTACCGGGACCTATTTAAATGCAGATAATGCCAACACGGGAAGCAGCTACCAGGCTCCGGGCCTGACCGTCACCACAAACTTTGCCCGGATAGCCTATTCGGGAGTTTGTGTGGATACCTCGGATGCGCTGCTGGTAAAAGTCTGGGAGAAGTTAACAGGTAATGACATTACCCCGTTTGATACTATCTGCTACAATACGGTTCCCGATCAGATCAGCGGTCCGGTCCCCGGCCAGGGCGATCCTTCCGACAGGCGTTATCTCTGGGAAAGTACGCTTGATACAGCTGGTTCCTGGAGCACAGTACCCGAAGCTAAGTCGACGTCTTACCAGGCACCGGCACTGACCCAGACTACCTGGTACCGGCGGGTGGTGCTCTCGGGAAGCGATGATGCCTGTGTGGACAGGAGCGATCCTGTGGAGATCCTCAATATCCCCCTGATTACCGGTAACTCAATCAATGGCACCCATACCGTATGTACCAATGATCAGGCTTCACTGCTGACCGGATCGGGTATCGGCGGAGGTTATAACGATCAGTACAGTTACCTGTGGCAATCCAGAACAGAATCCACTGAGTGGGGCCCGGCGCCCCTCATTAACAATATTCAGACCGGTTACAACGCCGGGATAATGGATGGGGATACCACCTTTTTCCGGAGAATCGTGGGTTCGGGCGGATATGCCCGGAATGTATGCCTGGATACCAGTAACGTTGAAACAATCAATGTTCTGCCATCCATAACCAATAACCTTATTGAGACCGGTGATATCATTAAATGCCAGTGGGAATTTATAGAGGACCTGACTCAGAACAAGAGCGGGGGGAACACTCCGGGAGGCGGAGCAACCCAGGGAGGTGTTGACCCGACCCGGATCTACCGGTGGGAAGTAGCCAATGGCATTGGTTCTCCCGGAGTATGGCAGGTTATTGACGGTGCCACAGGGATTGACTACAGCGATAATCCCCAGCTTGAACTACCGGATGATTACTACTACCGCCGAATTGTATACAGTGGTCCGGCCCAGGTTTGCAAGGACACTTCCAACCTGGTACAGATTACGGTACATACGGAGATTACAGACAATACTCTTGTCGGGGCCGATTCGGTTTGCTTCGCCGATACCAAAGAACTTAAGGGAGTCACCCCTTCAGGGGAACCGGGAATTTCACCGGTCTATACCTGGCGGGACCTTGACGGAGGAAATGACATACCCGGTTCAGACATGGAACAATATATTTCCGGACCCTACAATATATTAGGGAAATATAATTACGAACGTATCGTATCCATAGGAGAGTGCACCGATACTTCCAATGCGTTGCAGATAACGGTGATGGAACTTCCGGGTGGCAATCTGACCGATGCAGGGTTCACTGCCTGTGAAAAGGATACTGTAATGTTTGTGGACTTGAATATTGATGATCTGAATACCTATGTGACTCCGTGGGAGGTGCTGCTTTCCGATGGAGTGAATCCGGAATTGATCGGCCCGTTCTCCATCATGGGTGACGGCAACCTGGATGTGCAACTGGGCACCGAACAGATAAGCGAACAATTCACCTATGAGATTGCCTCCATTGTCTACAACTCTTCCGCCGGGAATTACTCCTGCTCAGCTCCTGCAGGCAATCTCTCCGGATCTGTGCCGGTGAATGTTTTCCTGAAACCCGAGCCGGAGATTATGGTGGATAATGTGGCCAGGGACAGTTTCAAGGTATGTGGTACGGATGTAACCATGAATGTGGATGCGGACCATGGCGCGGTTTCCTGGACCTTTGAGCCAGCAGGTATGTCGGTCACTCCCGATCCGCACACGGCCGATCTCTATTACCTCTCTATCCCCGATGTTCACGGACTATACGGGAAGTATTTTCTTACCTTCCGCAGTGATGCGGGCGACTGCTTCGGAATGGACAGTATTGATATACATTTCTTTGAACAACCGGAAGATGCCTATGCCGGGGTCGATACCATGGTCTTCCTGAAAAATTCGGTCAGGCTCAATGCCGATGCGCCAACGGCCGGGACAGGCACATGGACATATCAAGGGGAAGAGGGGACAGTTGATTTTACTGATGAAAATGATCCCAAAACCTGGGTATACGGACTGAAAGTGGGAGAGGCAAATGAATTCCTGTGGACCATTACCAACGGCGAGGACGAAGGAACCTGCATTACTTCCAGCGATGTTTCCATAGTGACACAGAGCGAGGTCTTCCGGTTTAACGGGTTTTCACCCGGAAACGGTGATGCCGAAAATGAATATCTGATTATGCGGGGAATGAGGTACGCCGATGAATTTTCAATCTCCTTTTTCAATTCTCTGGGAAAAACAGTCCGTACCATTAATCAGGACAATGTGGATGATATGGAGATTAACGAATCACTGATCTTTCCGGATCTCCGGGATGATGAAAGAGTAGTATGGGATGGCAAGGCCGATAACGGCCATGATGTTCCTTCAGGCACCTATTATTATGTGATGAGCCTGGTTATCAAACAGCGTGATGCTGATGGAAATGTGACCAGTGAAGATTCTTATGACTATAAAGATTACGTGGTGTTAATCCGTGAATGACAGGATGAAGAGAAACTTGATCATATCTGTTATCCTGATGATGGCCATAACCGGCAGTTCACAGAATACGCTTATCCCTTCGGTGAGCAATTATCACCTTACATGGACCACCATTAATCCTGCATTTTCAGGATTCCGGGATGCCATCAGTGTAAGCTCCCTTTACAGGTCCGCTCTCTACGGTGAGCTTGGTCCGAGGGATATGCAGCTGAATGTACATACCCCGGTAGGCAATTCAAAGGTTGCCCTGGGGGGTATCGTGGCTTATAACAATACACCTCCCGACCAGGACCTGTTCTCGGTGATGTCCACCTATGCTTATCGCATTTATCTGGGCAGCGGCAGGTTATCGTTCGGGCTATCTGCCGGGGTTTACGGGGTGAGCAGTAATTATTCCGAAATATCCCTCAGGGATCCCAACGACCCTGCGTTTGCATCGGAGACTTACCAGCGGTGGTTCCCCAATTTCGGGACAGGGGTGTTGTATTATACAGATAAATATTTTGTAGGAGTCTCGGTTCCGGAACTCCTGGCCATTCCCAGGGAGGGGCAGTCCATCGGGACCGTGAACCTGGAGGAATACAGGGTGATCCTGACGGGCGCCTACCTGTTCGATATCAGCCGGGCCTTCCGTCTGAAACCGTCGGTCATGGTCGATTATAACCAGGCAGTGACCTCCTTTAAGGCGAGCATGAACATGGGGCTTATGAATTCAAGGATTTTTATCGGAGGTGCCTATGACCATCCAAATTATGCCATAGCATTGCTGAATATCCAGGTAAATCCGCAGTGGCTGGTGGGATATGCCTATACCATTTCCACAGGCGATGTACGGACAGCCCTTGGAGGGAGCCATGAGATTGTATTGAGATGGGAGTTCAGACCGGTTGTCCGGACCATACCTGACGATCCGTTTTATTTTTAGAAAATGAAGAGGGCCGCTACAACCATATTAGCCATTCTGATCCTGGTACCATCACTGGTGGCACAGGACTATTATCGCGTCCGCAAACAGACCCGTATCTCCACGGGACTGGATGAAGCTGCTGCCGTTCCCTATGAGGATGGAGTGGTCTACATTACGGAGTCTACCAGTGTGGGAGCAAGCAGTCCGACCGATCCCGAGGGAAGAAGGTTGTTTACGATCTTCCGTTACAGGGACGGAGGGCAGAAAGGACCGCTGGATGAAACCCTGGTTACCCGGCGTCACGACGGTCCTGTCTCTTTCACAGGGGATTACAGCAAGATGGTCTTTTCACAGCAAAGGCCATCGGGGGTGAACCGCGACTATGATCCGCTTGGCCTCTATTTTGCCGATAATGTGGACGGGAGATGGACGAATATCAGGAAATATGAGTACAATGATGATTTTGCCTGGTTGTTCTCGCCGGCTCTTTCCAGAGATGGAAAGACCCTTTTCTTTGCCGCCAATTTCCCCGGTGGAGAGGGGGGCTATGATATCTATCGTTCCATACTCAGGGGGGAGGGCTGGTCTAAACCAGAGAATCTCGGTCCCCTGGTCAATACAGAAGGAAATGAGCTCTACCCTTTCTTCCATCCTTCGGGAAGATTATACTTTTCATCGGATGGTCATGACAACAACATCCAGGGGTATGATCTGTTCCAGACAGTTTTCTATGACGGGAAATGGACCCGGCCCGTTAAATTATCACCGCCATTCAACAGCCTCTCCGACGACTATCATATCTATTTCAGTGAAGATTTTAAAAGCGGGTACCTGACCAGTAACCGCGGGAGCGGCTCCAAGGAGATCTTCACATTTGCCACGGATATTCCTGCTTTCGAATCTCCCCAGCCCATCAAGAAAACCTATTATAAATACAAGATATATGACCGTAACCTGGATACGGTCGACACCAACCTTTTCAGGTATTCGTGGGTGATCAATGATACCCTGGAGCTCCCCGGACATGAGGTTATCTACGAGTTCCCAAAACCAGGCACCTATGTGTGCAGACTGAAAGTATTTGATCTTCAGCTTGACACGCTGGTTGAAGGTCAGACCGCCAAGACACTCAATATCCGGTTGAATGAGCAGGCCGTGATCACCTGTCCCGATACGGTACTTGTAAATACCCCGGTCCGGTTTGACGGAAGTGAAACCTATCTTCCCGGCTTTAATGTGGGAAGGTATTTATGGGAATTCGGGGATGGCCTTTACGGTCAGGGCATAAGAGTGGATCATACATTCATATACCCGGGCAAATACAGGGTTATCCTGGGTGTCGAGGAGCGAAAAAGGAACCGGAGGGACGTTCCTGATATCCGTGAGAATTTCAGGGACATCGTTGTTGTCGCTTCGAATTAACTTCCTTCCTGTCTAAAACCATTTAATTTAATTCCCGTTTAATAACTCATGTTTTATTTTGCACGAATTTTGTATATTTTTAATGCACACACAATACCGAACATTATGATTAACCGGATATGTATATTTATACTGTTAATAATCAGTCATATAGGGATGGCTCAGCCGGTACCTAACGTGGAGGAGAATATTCCCTACCTGATGACGTTCGGACTGAATGCTGAAACATCCTGGGGGGATGATGATTTTTCCCAGGCATTCTTTTTCCTGATCCCGGAGGATTACGACCAGCCATTCTTTATTCGTGTTTTTGATCCGGATACAGGAGGTGAAATTGATGAGATTGCCGGGGTTTTTGATACAAGAAGTGTTTACGAAGTATTTGGAGGAGAAGGCGTGTGGACAGAGGCAGATGCCCGGGAAACCAGTCCAACCGGCAATTATAAGAGTGGCACATTGCTGGCATCAAGGGCATTTGCTCAAAATCCGAGGTATGACAACAGCTGGTATACCTTCGGGCCTTTCAATCCGGCCCAGGGTGAATACGTGGAAATGTTTGCCGGCAGGGTCTTTAAGATTATTTGTGAGGGTGTTGCGGGTGATGACGGGAACATGTACCGTTATTACCTGAGTACCGATGCCGATGCAAACAGGCCCATTGAA
>CAZIAU010000097.1:0-3790 GCA_964536755.1 uncultured Bacteroides sp.
GCATCTTTCATCTCATCATCCAGCGGAAGATCAGCAAGTAACTCCTCTGCCTTCAGAGCATGCACTTTCGGATCTGCATTAGTGAACTCCATATCAATATCGTGCAGGAGCCCGGTGAGTCCCCAGCGATCCTCATCCTCTCCCAGCCTTTTAGCCAGGGCCCTCATCACTGCTTCGGAAGCCAGGCTGTGGACCACTGTCTTTTCATTGGTTATATGTTCATGCAGTTTAGCAAGTGCGGTTTCACGGTCGATTTTCATGCTCTCAGTTTTTAATATTTTCACGATATTATATAATTCGCGATCTTATAATTATTTGCAATCTATATTATTCGCGATCTTGTTTTATACGTAATTCAATATATTATTGAACCTTGTTCTCATTCAGATAATTGCACACATAATCCTTCACTCCGTCATCCAGGGAGGTAAATTCCTTTCTATACCCGACGTCTCTGAGCTTGGTCATCTCCGCTTTCGTAAAATACTGGTATTTGTCCCGGATATCTTCGGGAGTATCAATAAAAGTAATTGAAGGTTCCTTATCCATGGACCGGAAAGTAGCATTCACCAGCTCCATGAAGGTGGAGGCCCGGCCGGTACCCAGGTTATAGATTGCATTGCCGGGACGGTTCTCCATAAGGTAAATGATAACATCCACCACATCTTTTACATAGATGAAATCCCTGGCCTGTTCGCCATCCTTAATCCGGGGATCATGTGACCGGAACAGTTTCATCCCTCCGGTTTCCCTGATCTGGTTGAAGGTATGGAATACCACCGAGGCCATCCTCCCCTTATGGTACTCGTTGGGCCCGTACACATTGAAGAATTTCAAACCGGCCCAGAAAAAAGGTTTTCGCTCCTGCTCCAGGGCCCAGCGGTCGAATTCGTTTTTGCTTCTTCCATAGGGGTTAAGCGGCCGAAGCAGGGGGACCAGCTCGTGTGAGTCATCATATCCGTGCTCTCCCAGACCATACGTGGCCGCCGAACTGGCATAGATAAGCGGCAGTCCATATCGCACACAGAGGTTGAATACTCTCTTTGAATATTCCACGTTCAGTTCCATGAAAAGATCCCATGAAAACTCGGCCGTATCGGTCCGGGCACCCAGGTGAACGATCATCTGCACCATGCGGTGGTTTTCTTCCACCCAGGCAGGAAACTCATTCCGGTCCACCAGGGCAGTATACTGTTTCCCCTTATAATTCCTTTCCCGGTCCCCGCGGCTGAAATCATCCACCAGTACCAGGTCCCTGTACCGGGCCCGGTTCAGTCCCGTTACCAGGTTGCTCCCGATAAAGCCGGCGGCTCCTGTAACAACGATCATAAAGGACAATATTAATAAATTTTGACCATCCCGTAATCCTGCGGTTAAAATCATTCTGATTTATTAACGGGCATAAAAATGACCTTCAGGGGCAACAATCTCCTTAATAATTTTGTTTCTTTGTCAGTACAAACTATGGTTTACCTCACACGCAGAGAACGCTTTAGTGCAGCCCACAGGCTCTTCAACCCGGACCTTTCCGATGAAGAGAATGAAAGGACATACGGACCCTGTTCCAATCCGAACTGGCACGGGCACAACTATATCTTATGGGTGACCATCCGGGGGGAAGTGAATCCGGGAACAGGGTATGTGGTGGACCTGAAGCAGCTCAGCCTCATCATTAAGAACCAGGTGGTCAAAAAGCTGGACCATAAGAATATCAACCTTGAGGTGGAATTCATGCAGGGTAAATATGTTTCCACCGAAAACCTGGCCATCGGGATCTGGGAAGAACTGGAACCTGCCATCAGGGATCTCGGGGTGGAGCTACACTCGGTGAAGCTGCAGGAAACAGAAAATAATTCAGTGGAATATTTTGGAAAAACAGAACATGATGGAAATAGTAAATAACGGACTGGGCGACAACCAGAACAGCGGATACGACAGGATTGACAGGTGGAACGAGGAAACCACCTCAAAACTTACTGAGAAATATGCTGAGATCCTCGACCTTGTTGGGGAAGACGGGGCCCGGGAGGGACTGAAGGATACCCCGCGGAGGGTGGCCAAAGCTATGCAGTTCCTGACCCAGGGATATGGAACCGATCCGCATGATATCTTGAGATCGGCCATGTTCCATGAGGATTACGAAGAGATGGTCATTGTAAAAGATATCGAGCTTTTTTCCATGTGTGAGCACCATATGCTCCCATTTATCGGGAAGGCTCATGTGGCCTATATTCCCAACGGGCGCATCACCGGACTGAGCAAGATCGCCAGGGTAGTCGATTCCTACGCGAGGCGCCTGCAGGTACAGGAACGGCTTACCATGCAGATCAGGGACTGCATCCAGGATACCCTCGAACCGTTCGGAGTTGCCGTTGTCATAGAAGCCCTGCACCTCTGTATGGTTATGCGCGGAGTTCAGAAACAGCATTCGGTGACCACGACCTCGGCCTTCACAGGGGCATTCATGAACAAGAATAAGACACGGGAAGAATTTATCCATCTCATTGGCACTAACCTGCGATAGTATCCGGGAAAATTTAATAATACTACTTACATTTGTGGGACTTTAACTGAAGCAGATGCAGGCATTTATTTTTCCCGGACAGGGAGCACAATTTGTCGGGATGGGGAAGGATCTGTATGATCAGCATTCCCGCGCAAAGGAATTATTTGAGCAGGCCAACGATATACTAGGGTTCCGGATCACCGACCTGATGTTCGGGGGGGAGGACGTGGACCTGAAGCAGACAAGGGTCACCCAGCCGGCAATTTTCCTGCACTCGGTTATACTGGCCGGTACCCTGGAAAATTTCCGTCCCGACATGGTGGCGGGTCATTCCCTGGGAGAATTTTCTGCCCTGGTGGCCAACGGGACCCTCTCTTTCGAGGATGGGCTCACTCTAGTCTTCAAGCGGGCCATGGCCATGCAGAAGGCATGTGAAGCTGAACCTTCCGCCATGGCAGCTATCATAGGCATGGAGGACAGCCTGGTGGAGCAGGTGTGTGATGAGATAGACGAGATCGTTGTGGCAGCCAACTACAACAGTCCGGGTCAGATCGTTATTTCGGGTTCGCTTCCCGGGATCGATGCTGCGGTGGAAAAACTATCCTCGCTGGGGGCAAAGCGTGCCCTGAAACTGGCTGTTGGCGGAGCCTTTCACTCACCTCTCATGGAACCTGCCAGGGTGGAGCTGGAGGAAGCCATTCAATCAGCCCCGTTCAGTGAGCCGGTCTGCCCGGTATACCAGAATGTGAACGCACTGCCTTCATCCGATCCGGCCGAGATTAAGAAGAACCTGGCGGCACAGCTTACGGCCCCGGTAAGGTGGTCCCATACCATAAAGCATATGATAGCCGACGGCGCCACCTCCTTTACCGAGGTGGGGCCCGGCAAGGTCCTGCAGGGACTCATTAAAAAAGTGGATCGGGAAATGGAAACAAAGAGCGCCTGACGGGCAATTAATACTGAAAGGCAATTAAAAGAATAATCGCTATGAAGGTCCTTAAATTCGGCGGAACCTCTGTGGGAAGCACAGAGAACATCAGAATCGTCAAGAAGATCCTTGAGGACCAGGATACAACCTGTCTCGTGGTCGTAAGTGCATTCGGAGGGGTAACCGATATGATTATCCGAATTGCCATCTTGGCCAGCGAACGCGATGAAAATTACCTGAAGGAACTCCAGCTGATGAGGGAAAGGCACCTGGGTGCAGTCAGGGAATTAACGGCCGGCGAACGGCAGGAGCTTACCCTGAAGGAAGTGGAATCCATGGTCAGCGAATTCGGTGAG
>CAZIAU010000097.1:3800-8295 GCA_964536755.1 uncultured Bacteroides sp.
AGCTGATCCACACCGACAGCCGGTTCGGTAACGCCACTGTACATTTCGATATTACCAATAAAAAAATCACCGGCAAATTAAAGAATTTTAAGGATCTGGCAATACTGCCGGGTTTCATTGCCAGTGACGACCAGGGCCGGACCACCACCCTGGGAAGGGGCGGCTCAGATTACACGGCTGCCATTGTCGCAGCAGCATTAAAGGCGGATGTGCTGGAAATATGGACCGATGTGGATGGATTCATGACTGCCGATCCCCGCATCGTTCCGGAAGCCTACCCGGTCGAATGCATGAGTTATGAGGAGGCCATGGAGCTCTCCCATTTTGGTGCCAAAGTCATCTATACACCTACCCTTACCCCGGCTTATAAGGGAAGTGTGCCCATTCGGGTAAAGAATACATTCAATCCGTCGGCCAGGGGGACCCTTATCTCAAAGGATGCTGTTTGCAGGCAGACTGAAATGATCAAAGGGATCTCTTCCATCGACCGGATCTCACTGATTACGGTGAAGGGGGGCGGGATGGTCGGGAGGGCCGGCACCTCATCGAGGGTATTCAGTTCCCTGGCCAGGTACAACGTGAACGTGGTCCTGATCACTCAGGCCTCCTCAGAAATGACCATCTCATTCGCTGTTTCTCCCGGCGATACCGCACCCGCACTTGAAGCCCTCCACGAGGAGTTCCGGGTCGAGATCGACATCCGGAAAGAGATGGATATTGAAGTGATCAGCGACCTCTCGATCATCGCCATCGTAGGTGAAGGAATGAGGAATACTCCAGGGATCTCCGCCATCCTGTTCAGGTCGCTGGGCCGCAACGGGATCAGTGTGATCGCGATTGCACAGGGCTCTTCAGAGCTCAACATCTCGGTAGTTATCGGGCAAAGCAGCCTGAAAAAAGCCCTCAATGTGATTCACGATGGATTCTTCCTGTCCGACTACCGTGAGCTGCATCTTTACCTGGCCGGGGTGGGGAATGTCGGACAAAAACTTCTGCTTCAGCTGCAGAAACAGCAGGAGAAACTTATGGAAACCCTTAAACTGAAGGTGAAACTGGCAGGAGTTGCCAACAGCCGCCGGATGGTCATCGACCCGGCCGGGATCGATCCTTCCGCATACAGGGAGAGGCTCGATAATGGGGAACCTTCAGACCTGGATCAGTTCATTGAGCAGATCAGGGAAAATAACCTTCGCAATTCGGTCTTCATCGATTGTACGGCCAGCGAATCGGTGGCCCTGGGCTATGAAAAGCTGTTCGAGGACTACGTTTCGGTGGTGACTGCCAATAAAATTGCATGCAGTTCCTCCTACGGACTTTACAGCAAACTGAAGCAAACCGCGATCCATAAGGGAGTGAAATTCAGTTTTGAAACCAATGTGGCAGCGGGACTCCCGGTGATCAGCACCATCAACGACCTGATCAAGAGCGGTGACCGGATCCTGAAACTGGAAGCAGTGGTATCGGGAACGCTCAACTTTATTTTCAATGTGATGAGTAAAGAGATCCCGCTGAGCAAAGCCATCCGCATGGCCATGGAAGAGGGATACTCTGAACCCGATCCCAGGCTGGACCTGAGCGGGACCGACGTAAAAAGAAAACTGCTGATCCTGGCCAGGGAATCGGGATACGCACTGGAAGAAAATGATATTGAAGTCAGGCCTTTCCTGCCTGACGGGCTTTTCCTGGGAAGTCTGGATGAATTCTGGGAAAAGGTAACAGACCTTGACGGAGAGTTCGAAGAGAAAAGAGTGAAAATGGCTGAAAAAGGATTGAAATGGCGTTACCTGGCCACCCTGGATAATGGGACCGGCAGGATGGGACTGGTGGAGGTGGATCCCTCCCACCCGGCCTACCCGCTGGAGGCCAGCAACAATATCATCCTGATCACAACGGACCGTTACCTGGAACTGCCTCTGATCGTTAAGGGATACGGGGCGGGTGCAGATGTAACCGCCGCCGGTGTCTTTGCGGATGTGATCAGGGTGGCGAATGTGTAAAAATAACTCTCGCGTAGCGAGCAAATACCCCTCGCGAAGCGAGCACACTATGATTGAGGCTGTAATTTTCGATATGGACGGGGTTCTGATCGATTCGGAAAACCACTGGCAGAGAACTGAAAGGGAACTGTTCGGGGAACTGGGGATCGTGCTTACCGATGATCTGCTGGTGCAGACCAGGGGACTGACTTCCGCGGAGATGGTGGATCACTGGACCAGTCGTTTTGACATCGACGGGATTGAGCATGAAGAGCTGATAAAGGAGTATGACAGGCGGATGATCCTTGCCATGCAAACAGAGGTGCCCCTGATGGACGGGGCCGTGGAGGCCATTCAGTTTTTCAGGGAGAAGAGGATCCCGGTTGCACTGGCCTCCTGCACGAACTACAATCTCATTGAAACAGCCATGGACAGGCATGATCTGAAGAAATATTTCAAACTGATGGTTACTGCTTCCGGAGTAATGCCGGGGAAACCACACCCGGAGATCTATATTCAAACTGTTGCCAGGATGGGAAAAGATCCCACCCGCTGCCTGGCCATTGAAGACTCCTTCTTCGGGGTCATCTCTGCCAAAGCCGCGAAAATGAAGGTGGTTGCCATGCCCGATCCTTCAGAATATGACCAGGAGAGGTTCAGTGCCGCCGATGTGAAGATCAGGTCATTACGCGAGATAAATAATGAATTATTTGAAAAGCTGGAGAAGTTATAGATGAAGGTATCCGGAAACAGGAATGAAGTGACCGTATATGGTCCGGCCACCGTATCCAACGTGGGGCCGGGATTTGACCTGATGGGTTTTGCGCTGGAGGCACCCGGTGATGAGTTGATCATCCGTCGGAACAAAACAGGGAAACTGGTACTGATCGATGAATCGGGTTGCGGGCTTCCGACTGATCCGGATAAAAATGTGGCAGCTGTCGCGGCATCTTCACTGCTCGAGGCACTGGAATGTGAAGATGGATTCGACCTGGTCTTTACCCGCAAGATAAACCCGGGAAGCGGAGTGGGGTCAAGTGCCGCCAGCTGTGTGGCGGCAGTAGTGGGGATCAACGAGATACTGGGAACCCCGTTTGAGACGGCGGCCCTTATTCCCTATGCCATGGAGGGGGAGAAGGTAGCCAGCGGTGACACCCATGCCGATAATATTGCACCGGCCCTGCTGGGGGGGATCACCCTGATCAGGGGATACGATCCGCTGGACATCAAACATATACCATACCCTCCGGACCTCTGTTGTGCGGTGATTCATCCAAAGATCGAGATCAGGACATGTGAGAGCAGAAAACTGATCCCCAACACGGTCCCGCTTAAAACAGCACTGGAACAGTGCGGGAACCTGGCAGGGCTCGTGGCCGGTCTGACCACGGGTGACTACGGGCTAATCAGCCGGTCGGTAAGAGATGTTTTCGCCGAACCATACCGCACACAGCAGTTACCCGATTTTGAACTGCTCAGGGAAACTGTACTGGAAGCAGGATCGGTCGGGACCGGACTCTCCGGATCCGGTCCGTCGGTTTTCAGCCTCTGCAGGGGCAGCGAAATGGCTCAGGCAGTGGGCCAGGTAATGAAACAACACTTTGAAGAACGGGGCATTGAGGCCCGGGTATATATTTCAAGGATCAGCGAAGCCGGTTGCCGGATCATATAACACCGGCTGTTAGAACGTATAAAGCCGATTGCTAGAAAATATAAGTTGCAAGGGACGAAAAATATATTGAACGTCTGATGTACTACTACAGCACAAAGAACAAAGAACTAAAGATCGGGCTCAAGGAGGCCCTTCTGAAGGGCCTTGCGCCTGACGGCGGACTGTTTATGCCTTCCAGGATCAATATACTCTCCAGGATCCAGCTGGAGGAGATGCGGGATAAGAACCTGACCGAAATAGCCGTCATACTGTCCGAACATCTGTTCGGGGAGGATATACCGGCCAGTGATCTCCGGGCCGTTGCGGAGGAGGCGGTCAACTTCGATACCCCGCTGGTAAAGGTGGAAGAGAACATCTATTCGCTGGAACTGTTCCACGGACCCACCCTGGCGTTCAAGGACGTAGGTGCCAGGTTCCTGGCCAGGCTGCTGGGGTACTATACCCGGGACATGAACAACGATATCCACGTGCTGGTGGCCACTTCGGGAGATACGGGCAGTGCGGTTGCCAACGGATTCCTGGGAGTTCCGGGAATAAAAGTGCATGTTCTTTATCCCTCGAGGCTGGTAAGCCCCCTTCAGGAGAAACAGTTTACCACCCTCGGGGATAATATTTCGGCAGTTGAAGTGAAAGGGAACTTTGATGATTGCCAGAAGCTGGTCAAAGAGGCATTCATGGACCAGGAATTATCCGGAAGGATAACCCTTACCTCTGCCAATTCCATCAACCTGGCCCGTTTCCTTCCCCAGGCATTCTATTATTTCAGAGGCTGGGGGCAGATTATGCAGAGAGATGGGATTGATCCGGAAGCACAATATGACCCGGCCTCTCAACTGGTTATCTCCGT
>CAZIAU010000098.1:0-8277 GCA_964536755.1 uncultured Bacteroides sp.
CATATATAAACTGGTCTAATCCATGAGCAATCTGGAAAAGAAGTGGTATGTTCTTAGAGCTATTGGTGGTAAAGAGAAGAAAGCCAAAGAGTATATTGAGAGTGAGATCAGCAGGTTAAATCTGCAGGACAATATTGCACAGGTGTTGATCCCAACGGAAAAGGTATACCAGATCCGGAACGGGAAAAAGATAAGTAAGGAGCGAAATTATTTTCCCGGGTATGTACTGGTTGAGGCCTCACTGACCGGAGAGATTCCCCACATTCTCAGAAATATCCCCAACATTATCGGTTTCCTGGGTTCTGAAGGGGATCAGGCCCCTACACCCCTGCGGCCAACAGAGGTGAACAGGATCCTGGGTAAAGTGGATGAATTATCAGCCAGTGACGAGGAGATCACGGTTCCCTTTTATGTGGGTGAATCCGTAAAGGTTATCGATGGCCCGTTCAACAGTTTCACAGGCATCATTGAAGAGGTAAATGATGAAAAGAAAAAACTCAAAGTGATGGTAAAGATATTTGGTCGTAAGACTCCGCTTGAACTGAGTTTTATGCAGGTGGAAAAAGAAGGATAGATAGTGCATAGTGCGTGGTAGTTAGTAGTTAGGGTTAGTAGTTAGTTGATGAAATATAAGAGATTACAATTTTCAGACAATGATATGTCCATTGAATGCTTCCTGTATGGTTGTCGGCGGAAGTTGTAAGCGGTAGGTATATAAACAAGTAAATAAAATGGCAAAAGAAGTAGAAGGCTTAATAAAGTTGCAAATCAGGGGTGGTGCTGCTAATCCTTCCCCTCCCGTTGGACCCGCATTGGGTGCAAAGGGTGTCAACATTATGGAGTTCTGCAAGCAGTTTAATGGCAGAACCCAGGAACAGGCCGGGAAACTATTGCCAGTAATCATTACCGTTTATTCCGATAAGTCGTTTGATTTTATCGTAAAAACACCCCCGGTGGCGGTTCAGCTGCTGGAGATGGCCAGGATCAAAAAAGGATCGGCCGAATCTAACCGGGAGAAGGTAGCAAGTGTATCCTGGGAACAGGTTCGCCAGATTGCTGAAGCAAAAATGCCCGACCTGAACGCGTTTACCGTGGAGTCTGCTATGAAAATGGTTGCCGGTACCGCAAGGAGTATGGGAATTACTGTTAAAGGCCAATTCCCGTCTAACAATTAATTCGTTTTGAAAATGAGTAGACTTACTAAAAACAGGAAGTTAGCTTTAGAGAAGTTAGACAAGGACAAACAATACACCATAAAAGAGGCTTCAGGCCTGGTAAAAGAATTAACCACTACAAAATTCGATGCATCGGTGGATATTGATGTACGTTTAGGTGTGGATCCCAGGAAAGCCAACCAGATGGTTCGTGGCGTTGTTACCCTGCCCCATGGAACGGGGAAAGAAGTCAGGGTACTGGTTCTGTGTACTCCCGATAAGGAAGATGAGGCCAAACAGGCAGGAGCCGATTATGTCGGGCTGGATGATTATATTGAGAAGATCGAAAAAGGTTGGACCGATATGGATGTGATCATAACCATGCCTCCCGTAATGGCAAAAATTGGAAAACTCGGCCGTGTGCTGGGTCCCAGGGGCCTGATGCCTAATCCTAAAAGTGGTACGGTTACCATGGATATCGGCAAAGCTGTGAGTGATGTGAAGATGGGGAAGATCGATTTCAAAGTGGACAAATACGGTATCATACATACCTCTATTGGTAAAGTATCCTTTACTGCAGATAAGATAGCTGAGAATTGTCGTGAGTTTATACAAACGATAGTCAAACTAAAACCGACTGCAGCAAAAGGAACCTATATCAAGAGTATCTATCTGTCCAGTACAATGAGTCCGGGCATCAAGGTAGATGCTAAAGCTATCGAAGATTAATAATCGCTAAAGTGTCTCTATAAGATGAGAAGAGAAGAAAAGGATGTAATCATTGATAACCTTGCACAAAGGCTGAATGATACAAAGCATTTCTATCTTACAGATATTTCTGAGCTTAATGCTGAGCAAACATCGAACCTGAGAAGGAAATGTTTTGAGAAAGAGATCAGCCTCCTGGTTGTCAAGAATACAATACTCCGAAAAGCAATGGAGAAATCCGACGGTGATTTTATCGATCTCTACGATATATTGAAAGATTCAACCTCTATCATGTTCTGTGCAACGGGAAATATTCCCGCCAAGCTGATCAAAGAATTCAGGAAAACCATGGATAGGCCGATCCTGAAGGCTGCGTTTGTGGAAGAATCGATCTATATCGGAGATGAACAGTTGGAAATCCTCTCCAGTATTAAATCCAAAGATGAGCTGCTGGGTGATCTGCTTAATCTCCTGCAATCACCTGTTAAAAACCTGGTTTCTGCACTTGCTTCGAGTGGGTCAGAATTGGCCGGAGCTCTGAAAACTTTATCAGAAAAAGAAAACTAATAACAATAAAAATCATTAAAAATGGCTGATATTAAAAAAATTGCTGATCAGTTAGTCGAACTGACGGTAAAAGAAGTAAATGAACTGCTTGGTATACTTAAAGATGAGCATGGTATTGAGCCTGCAGCTGCTGCAGTGGCTGTTGCCGGTCCTGCCGCAGGTGGTGCTGAAAGCGGTGGAGCTGAAGAAAAGAGTGAATTCGATGTGATTCTGAAAGCTCCGGGTGGAGCCAAGCTACAGATTGTTAAGCTTGTTAAGGAACTTACCGGGCTTGGACTCAAAGAGGCCAAAGCTGTAGTTGATTCTGCGCCTGCTCCCGTTAAAGAAGGAGTAAGCAAGGATGAAGCCGAATCTCTCAAAACCCAATTAGAAGAAGCTGGAGCAGAAGTTGAGCTTAAATAAGAGGGCAATCGCATTATCCACTTACAGGTTTAGATTCTTGCTCGGGCAAGAGTCTAAGCCTTTTTGCAATTTTATGTTTACACTTTAATCCGGGATTAAAACGCGATGTCAATGCCAAAGAAAAATCAAGAACGAATTAATTTTGCTTCCATAAAGAATCAACTGGAATATCCTGATTTTCTGGAAGTACAGCTAAAATCATTTAAGGATTTCTTCCAACTGGAAACAACTCCTGAGAACAGAAAGATTGAGGGACTATTCCAGGTTTTTACGGAAAACTTTCCAATCACTGATACCAGGAACAACTTCGTGTTGGAGTTTATCGATTATACTATCGATCCGCCCAGGTATTCAATAGATGAGTGCGTTGAAAGGGGGCTTACTTTCAGTGTACCGCTGAAGGCCAAACTGAAACTCTATTGTACAGATCCTGAGCACGAAGATTTTGATACTGTAATCCAGGATGTTTATCTGGGTACAGTACCCTATATGACCGAGAGAGGAGTTTTCATTATCAATGGAGCCGAAAGGGTAGTGGTATCACAATTGCACCGCTCACCCGGGGTATTCTTCGGGCAGAGCGTACATGCTAACGGGACCAAGCTCTATTCTGCAAGGATCATACCTTTCAAAGGGTCCTGGATCGAGTTTGCGACAGACATCAATAACGTTATGTACGCTTACATTGACCGAAAAAAGAAATTGCCCGTGACCACACTCCTGCGTGCCATTGGATATGAGAGTGACAAAGATGTGCTTGAGATCTTCGGTCTTGCTGATGAGGTTAAGGTTTCAAAAACCGGGTTGAAAAAACTGGTTGGGAGGAAACTGGCTGCCCGTGTGCTTAAAAGCTGGATTGAAGATTTTGTGGATGAGGACACCGGTGAGGTTGTATCTATTGAGCGGAATGAAGTGATCATTGACAGGGAAACTGTCCTTGAAAATGATCATGTGGATGAGATTATCGACTCCGGAGCCAAGACAATCCTTTTGCATAAGGAAACGGCCAACATTTCAGATTTTGCTATCATCTATAATACTCTTCAGAAAGATCCGTGTAACTCGGAGAAGGAAGCAGTGATGCATATATACAGGCAACTGAGGAATGCTGAACCGCCGGATGAGCCCACGGCCAGGGATGTTATTGATAAACTTTTCTTTTCGGATAAACGTTACGATCTGGGAGAGGTTGGCCGGTACAGGCTCAATAAGAAGCTTGGTCTCGATACTGATATGGAGAACCGGGTACTGACCAGGGAAGATATCATTCAGATCATCAAATATCTCATTGAACTTATAAATTCCAAGACAGATGTAGATGATATTGACCACCTGAGCAACCGGAGGGTACGTACTGTTGGTGAACAACTGATGAACCAGTTCAGTGTGGGCCTTGCCCGTATGGCCAGGACCATCAGGGAGCGTATGAATGTACGTGACAACGAGGTGTTTACGCCTACCGACCTGATCAATTCCAAGACTCTTTCTTCGGTAATAAATTCATTTTTCGGTACCAATCAGCTGTCGCAGTTCATGGATCAGACCAATCCGTTGGCAGAGATGACCCACAAGCGCCGGATGTCGGCACTTGGTCCGGGAGGACTTTCCAGGGAAAGGGCAGGTTTCGAGGTGCGCGACGTGCATTATACTCATTACGGCAGGCTTTGCCCCATTGAGACACCTGAAGGGCCCAATATTGGGTTGATCTCTTCATTGTGTGTGTTCGCCAGGATCAGCGACCTTGGTTTTATTGAAACCCCTTACCGAAAGACCGAAGCCGGGAAAGTTGAACTCTCCAACAAGGGAATTGTCTATCTCAGCGCCGAAGAGGAAGAAGACAAGCTTATTGCCCAGGCCAATGCCCCATTGAATGAGGACGGGACTTTCGTGAATCCAAGAGTAAAGGCAAGATATGAAGCTGACTACCCTCTGGCGGAGAAAGATGATGTGGTTCTGATGGACGTTGCTCCAAACCAGATTGCTTCCATTGCAGCCTCATTGATCCCGTTCCTTGAACATGACGATGCCAACAGGGCCTTGATGGGTTCCAACATGATGCGTCAGGCTGTACCGCTCATCTATCCGGAGGCTCCCATAGTGGGAACCGGTATTGAACAAAATGTGGTTCGCGATTCCAGACTCCAGGTCAGGGCTGAAGAAGATGGTGTGGTTGAGTTTGTGGATGCCAATGAAATTGTGGTCAGTTATGAACGGAGCGAAGAGGAGAAATTTGTCAGGTTTGATGATGACGTGAAGCGATACAAGCTTCCCAAATTCAGAAAAACAAATCAGAATACCTGTGTGAGCCTGAATCCCATTGTCCGTAAAGGACAGAAGCTTAAGAAAGGCGAGATCCTTACTCAGGGTTATGCCACCCAGCAGGGTGAACTGGCCCTGGGCAGGAACCTGATGGTAGCCTTTATGCCCTGGAAGGGGTATAACTTCGAGGATGCCATTGTAATTTCTGAAAGGCTGGTAAGGGAAGATGTTTTTACCTCTATTCATGTGGACGAATATCTTCTGGAAGTGAGGGATACCAAAAGAGGGCTTGAGGAGCTCACTTCTGATATTCCCAATGTGAGCGAGGAAGCCACAAAGAATCTGGATGAGAATGGATTGATCCGGATCGGTGCAGAAGTCAGCCCGGGAGATATTCTTATCGGAAAGATAACTCCCAAGGGGGAATCAGATCCATCACCGGAAGAGAAACTGCTGAGAGCTATTTTTGGTGACAAAGCCGGAGATGTTAAGGATGCCAGCCTGAAGGCGGGACCCTCATTATATGGTGTGGTTATCGACAAGAAGTTATTTTCCAGAACCATTAAAGAAAGGAAATCACGTCCGGCAACCAAGCAGATAATTGAGAAGATTGATGAAGTCTATAACCAGAATGTTACCGAGCTTAAGAGTCAGCTTATTGATAAGTTGTTTGAGCTGGTTAACGGGAAGACTTCACAGGGAGTGAAAGATTTTCTTAACGTAGATGTGATCCCCAAGGGTACCAAGTTTACCCAGAAGCAGTTGCAGGAATTGGATTTCGCCAACCTCAATCCAACCAAATGGACCACCGATAAACATAAAAACGAACTTATCAGGAGCCTTATCCATAACTATATCATCAAGTTCAAGGAAATTGACAGTCTCTATAAGCGCAAAAAACACAGTATAACCAGCGGCGACGAGTTGCCAACAGGTATCATTCAGCTTGCCAAGGTTTACGTGGCTAAAAAGCGCAAGATCACCGTGGGAGATAAGATGGCCGGACGCCATGGAAACAAGGGTATTGTGGCCAAGATCGTCCGCTCGGAAGACATGCCGTTCCTGGAGGACGGAACCCCTGTGGATATTGTACTGAATCCACTGGGAGTACCGTCCAGGATGAACCTGGGCCAGATATATGAAACCGTACTGGGCTGGGCTGGTGTAAAACTGGATATGAAATTTGCCACTCCTATCTTCGATGGTGCCAAAATTGAACAGATAAATGAACTTACTGACCAGGCAGGTGTTCCAAGGTATGGTAAGACCCATCTTTACGATGGTGGAACCGGAGAGAGATTTGATCAGCCTGCTACTGTAGGAGTGATCTATATGCTTAAACTGGGTCACATGGTTGAGGACAAGATGCATGCAAGGAGTATCGGACCTTATTCTCTGATTACACAGCAGCCTCTGGGCGGTAAAGCCCAATTCGGTGGTCAGCGGTTCGGTGAGATGGAGGTTTGGGCACTGGAAGCATTTGGTGCGGCAAATATACTTCAGGAGATCCTGACCGTGAAGTCGGATGATGTAATAGGCAGGGCAAAGGCCTATGAGGCTATAGTTAAAGGTGAACCCATGCCCACTCCGGGAATACCGGAATCGTTAAATGTACTGTTACACGAATTAAGGGGACTGGGATTGAGTATGAACCTGGTTTAATCCTGCTTATACGGGCGCTGCCCGATCATTTTGAGTTTGTAAAACGATAAATTCCATATTATATGTCATTCAGGAAAGACACCAAAGTAACCAGTAGCTTTAACAAGATTTCCATAGGATTGGCTTCCCCGGAAGAGATCCTCGAACGTTCAAGTGGAGAGGTCCTGAAACCTGAAACCATCAACTACCGGACTTATAAACCGGAACGGGATGGGCTTTTCTGTGAAAGGATCTTCGGTCCGGTAAAGGATTATGAGTGTCATTGTGGTAAATATAAACGGATACGTTACAAGGGCATTGTTTGTGACCGCTGTGGCGTTGAAGTCACCGAGAAAAAGGTACGTCGCGAGCGGATGGGCCATATTTCACTCGTGGTCCCTGTGGCCCACATCTGGTATTTCCGCTCCTTGCCAAATAAGATCGGGTACCTGCTTGGATTACCCACCAAAAAACTGGATTCGATTATCTATTATGAAAGGTATGTGGTTATCAATGCCGGCGTCAAGCAGGCCGATGGCGTAAACTACCTTGATTTTCTCACGGAGGACGAATACCTGGATATCCTGGCAAGCCTTCCGAAAGAGAACCAGATGCTGGAAGATGATCATCCCGATAAGTTTATTGCCGGGATGGGTGCGGAAGGATTGCACCAGTTTCTTTCCAGGATTAACCTGGATGAGCTCTCCTATTCACTGAGGAACAAGGCCAGTACTGAAACTTCCCAGCAAAGAAAGAATGAGGCCCTGAAGAGGCTTCAGGTGGTGGAGGCGTTCCGGGCGTCCAAGGGAGTAAATCGACCCGAATGGATGATCGTCAAGGTGGTCCCTGTCATTCCTCCGGAACTGAGGCCACTGGTGCCGCTGGATGGTGGGCGGTTTGCCACTTCCGACCTGAATGATCTGTACCGGCGGGTAATCATACGTAACAACCGCCTGAAGCGTTTGATCGAGATCAAAGCACCCGAGGTAATCCTTCGCAATGAAAAGCGGATGCTGCAGGAGGCTGTTGATTCACTGTTCGATAATTCCAGGAAGGCTAATGCTGTAAAAACGGATGCCAACCGTCCACTCAAATCACTTTCAGATAGTCTGAAAGGCAAGCAGGGACGCTTCCGTCAGAACCTGCTTGGTAAACGTGTGGATTATTCTGCCCGTTCGGTGATCGTGGTGGGCCCTGAGCTTCAGTTGCATGAGTGTGGACTTCCCAAAGATATGGCTGCTGAACTTTACAAGCCCTTTATTATCAGGAAGCTTATTGAAAGAGGTATTGTAAAGACTGTCAAATCAGCCAAGAAAATAGTCGACCGCAAGGATCCCGTGGTTTGGGATATCCTTGAAAATGTGCTGAAAGGGCACCCTGTATTGCTGAACCGTGCACCAACCCTGCACAGGCTTGGGATACAGTCCTTCCAGCCGAAACTTATTGAAGGGAAGGCAATCCAGCTTCATCCGCTTGTTTGTACTGCCTTTAATGCTGACTTTGACGGTGACCAGATGGCTGTCCATCTTCCACTGGGGAATGCTGC
>CAZIAU010000099.1:0-8226 GCA_964536755.1 uncultured Bacteroides sp.
TCCATAACGGTTATAAAACCGACGATTACCTGAGGAAAATCATTAAACTGCAGGAGGCAGGCTATAAAAATTCAATTGTCATCCTGGACAATATGAATGAGCTGGATCGCCTGCTCAGTATAAAATCAAGTCAGCCGGTAAAGATCGGTCTGCGGATGGCCATAAATGAAGAAGCTCAATCGGCCTATTATACTTCGCGTCTGGGTATACCTCCTGATGAAATTGTCGATTTCTTCATGGATCATATCAGGGATAAGGAAAATTTGGAGCTGAAAATGCTTCATTTTTTTGTTGATTCGGGAATAAAAGACACACTCTATTTCTGGGGTGAGTTCCAGAAAGCCCTGGCACTTTATATTGCACTGAAGAAAGAAAGCAAAGATCTGAATTCTTTCAATATCGGCGGAGGTTTTCCTATAAGGAATCACCTGGGATTCGAGTACAGTTACGAATATATGATCAGCGAGATCATAAAGAATATTAAAGAGGCATGTAACAGGGAAAAAGTTTTAGAACCCGATATATTCACCGAGTTTGGACGTTATACGGTTGGAGAAGCCGGCGCCATCATTTTTGAGGTCCTGGAACAAAAATTACAGAACGACACAGAAACCTGGTATATAATTAACAACAGCCTGATGAACACCATCCCGGATGCATGGTCCATCCATGAGAAATTCATTCTGCTGCCGGTGAATAAATGGGACAATGAATATGGCCGGGTCAATATCGGCGGTATAAGTTGTGACCATTCGGACTATTATAATTCGGAGGACCTGAACCAGGAGGTGCTTCTTCCGTTATATGACGACGATGATAAAGAGCCCCTTTACATTGGATTTTTCCACACCGGTGCATACCAGGATTCCATCAGTGGATACGGAGGGATCAAGCATTGCCTGATCCCTTCACCAAAGCACGTGATCATTGACAGGGATGCCAGGGGTAATATAATTGATCATGTTTACCGTGAGGAACAATCTGTTACAGAAATGTTTAACATTCTTGGCTATAATGGGTAAAATGAAAACTTTCGCCGGAATTGAAAGTGTATATGCTGAATTCGATTCTGCGGAGGTACTGCTCCAATCCATTCCTTATGACGGGACCAGCACCTGGGGGAAGGGGGCTGACAGGGGATTCAGGGCTTTTCTTGAAGCCGCAGAAAACATGGAATTGTACGATATCGAGACCGATTCGGAAGTATACAGGCGGGGTATCCATATTTTACCTGAAATCGGAGAACGGAACTCACCTGAATCGGTGTTCAATGTGGTTAGAAATGAAACGGAAAATCTGCTTTCATCCAATAAGTTTCTCACCTTTTTCGGTGGGGAACACTCCGTCAGCATCGGGATCATTGATGCATACCGACGGGCATACCACGACCTCACGGTTCTTCAGCTTGATGCTCATGCCGATCTGCGGGAACAGTACCTGGGATCCGCTTACAATCATGCATGTGCCATGCACACGGCAAGCAAAGAAACAAACCTGGTACAGGTTGGGATCAGGAGTATGGATTCAAGTGAAAAGCAGTATATAATTCCGGGAAATTGCTTCTATGCCCGGGAAATGATGACAGACAGATCATGGATGGAAAGGTCCATAAGTTTAATGACCGATAACGTTTACCTGACCCTGGACCTGGATGTCCTGGATCCGTCGGTGATGCCCTCCACGGGAACACCCGAACCGGGAGGAATGAACTGGTATATAATGCTTGAATATCTTAAGCAGGTCTTTCAGAAAAGGAATGTAGTCGGGTTTGATATGGTCGAATTTGCTCCAATAGAATATCTGAAAGCTCCTGATTTCCTGGTGGCCAAACTATACTATAAACTTCTGTCCTATAAATTTCAAAATGGAGGTTCAATAGATGAAAAATAATCAAAGCAATATTACCGGATTCATGCTTGAACATTTCAGGCATTTTAATTCAGCCGCATTGGTCGATGCAGCCACTGCTTATAAAGATCAACTTGAGAAGGGCAACAAAATGATGGTTACACTTGCAGGTGCCATGAGTACAGGTGAACTGGGCAGGTCGCTGGCGGAAATGATACGGCAGGATAAGGTACATATCATTTCATGTACCGGGGCAAACCTGGAGGAAGACCTGATGAATCTGGTTGCACACAGGCATTATAAAAGAATTCCCGGATACCGCGATCTGTCTCCCCGGCAGGAAAGGGAACTGCTGGACCAGGGATTGAACCGGGTAACCGATACGTGTATTCCCGAAGAGGAGGCCTTCAGGCGTTTGCAAAAGCACATTTTCGAGCTATGGAAATCCGCAGAAAGGAATAAAGCAAGATACTTCCCCCATGAGTACATGTATCAGATGCTGAACTCAGGAGTGCTGGAACAATATTACGAAATTGATCCCGGAAACAGCTGGATGATCGCAGCTGCTGAAAAGAACCTGCCGATTGTGGTACCGGGATGGGAGGATTCCACCATGGGCAACATCTTTGCATCCTGTTGCATAAAGGGAGAACTGCAGCCCGGCACTGTCAGATCGGGTATCGAATATATGATGTGGCTGGCTGACTGGTATACAGAGAATACAAGAAAAAATGGTATCGGATTTTTCCAGATAGGGGGTGGAATTGCAGGAGATTTTCCAATTTGTGTGGTTCCCATGCTTTACCAGGACCTGGAACGGACCGATACACCTTTCTGGAGCTATTTCTGCCAGATCTCCGATTCGACCACCAGTTACGGATCCTATTCAGGTGCCGTACCAAATGAGAAAATCACATGGGGAAAACTGGATGCCGGAACACCAAAGTATATTATTGAATCCGATGCAACCATAGTAGCTCCTCTGGTATTTGCATTTTTACTGGACTGGTAGGTTAGCGTATCACTCCACCAAAAAAGATGGAGTTTGAAAACAGCTTATTTGTTCCCAGCCAGTATCCCCTGAAGTTCATGTCTTCAAAATAACTGATCAGTTTACCTTTTCCCACCGACCGGACTGAAACCACAGGTGCATCTTTTATACGTTCCAGGTTTTCCAGGGAAACCCACCCGCTTATAAATGGAGCCGAATCGAACCTGACCGGTTCCGAATACTTAATGCCTGAAGGCACAGCAACCTGTGTGCCTCTTTTTAATATGGACAGGTCCTCTTTCAGATAGCCATAACAAAGCGGATGTGTAATATCAAGTTTAGCATTTAATATAGCGCCCCCGATGCGGTGCAAACTGGATTCTTTATTACGTTCAGCATATTTTAAATAGCTTGTAGTGTCGGGAGCAACATCCTCCTTGAACGATGTTTTAATCAGCTCATTTTTTGCGGCCCACCCGGAAGCATTACCGCAGGTAATCAGGATCCCCCCATTTTCCAGCCAGATCCTGATTTTTTGTATACCTTTTTCATCCCACTCACTGAATGAACCACCGGGAAGTATAATTCTGTTATACCGGTTCAGGTCTGTTGATCCTAACCGGTCGGATTGAGTACAGGTTACTGGCATACTGTAAACCTGATCGAACAGGTGCCATATTTCACCTGCCAGGGAGGAGCTTGCACTTCCACCGATAAACATTAATACTTCCGGTTTTTTTAAATTCTCAAAACTGGAACTTCCCATATCAATTCCCGTTGGTGAGAGTCCGGTGGGCAGGGAATAAAAATCAATCCCGGTCTCCCGGGCAATTTCTGAAACCAGGGCAAACAACCTTTCCTCATCTGTTCCCTGCTGGTTAACAGGAATAAATATGGTCCCGTAAGTGAAATCCTCTGTCCTGTTTTCTATCTCGAAAGAAAAACGATCGGTTGAGACCTTGGTAATCAGTCCGGCATCCTGCAACTTGTACAGTGCCTCGGGTGTCGGATACTCGTTCCAGCGGAAGAGATACCCGATATCGCTCTGGCCGCCGATTATCTTTCCCCTGACAATCTCGGCAGATATGGGCCGATCCGGTACCTGGAGATCTTTTAAGGATTTTACCCGTGCAAAAGGGATGCCGTAGGCATGAGTAACTGTCCAGGTAGAGACATCATAGAAGGTGGTATCCTTAAACGTGGTTACCTCCTCAAAAATTGACGTTAACAATCGATACTGAACCTGCTTTACAGGAACAATATAACACTCTCCCGATTTAAACAGATCATTATCCACAGTTAGATCTCTGTTATTTTCATACACTTCAATTTGATGACGGTTGAGAAATTCCACAAATTTCTGAGTCTTGATCCTGTCCGATCCGCTCCCGAAGACATAAGCTTCTATTTCACTCCTTTCAGCCAGCTCCAGGGCACTTTTATAAAAACTTTTTTGATAATCCAGCAATTCGTTGTGCAGGTCCATCGATGCTTCCAGGGTTGACAGCGATACGGTAAACTGATTCCTGATTCCCATTGCAAATTCTTTCAAACCATTTGATGTTTCTCTTATTCTTCCCCTGGTGGATGCCTGTTCAAATAAGATTCCAATTCCAGCATTAATATCAGGATAGGTGGAGCCCTTCCCGAAATAATAGTCATCGTACTGTTCCTCGGAAAAGTAATATGAACCGATTGCATCCAGGAATTTAGCATGATAGTGTGCAATGGCATTTGTAAAGTTATGGTTTCCCGTTGGTATTAAAGGATTAATGCTGTTCTTTACCCCCGGCTGAAAAAAGAATGTAAAATCTGGTGATGATTCGTGATGATCAGTTACAACATTCGGCTTCCATTCATGAAATTTTGCCACGCGACCCCTGCTTTCCGGATTTACTAAAAGCAGGTAATCCCTGTTCAGATCGAACCAGTAATGATTTGTTCTTCCACCCGGCCATACTTCATAAAATTGCCTTGAATTGTTATCACCGTTAGGAATGTGACCCTGATGCATATTGGCCCAGGTGCTATGCCTGGTAAAACCATCCGGATTCAGGCAGGGATCCAGAATGATGATGGTGTTACTCAACAACCTTTCAATTTTTTCTCCCCGGGCAGCTGCCAGGTAATAGGCAGTCAGAACGGAGGAGTTCGGGCCACTCGACTCGTTGCCATGGACCCCGTAAGTTAAACTAACTACCAGGGGTACACCCTCAACAGGGATATCTTCATCAGGATCTGAATATTTAACGTGCAGCTTCTTTAATTCATCAAGCTTTTTCTGATTCTCTTCAGAAGAAAAAACCAGGTGAACCAGTGGCTTATTTTCATAAGACCGGGCATATTCATAGATTATCGCCCGGCCGGAAATACGGGCTATTTCATTCAGATAATCCAGGATCTGGGCATGGGTTAAATGCCATTCCCCCATCTGCTGTTTAAAAAACTGTTCAGGAGTCGGTATCTCCTTGTTGTATGTTACATCAACTGGCAGGAAATAATCCAGTCCTTCCTGAGCATAGGAAAACAACATTGTGAATGCCACGATTAGGGTACTGCTGATCCTTTTCATTTCTATTCCGGATATTTGGTTAAGTTCTGGTTACATATATGATCACTCTGATTCTCTCAAAGATAACAATTGTACAATTTATAAGTATATTTGCGGCCCGGACTGGCGGGTATTCCATGTAATCTCAATAAAAATTAATAGTATATTTTATAGTGAATGAAACTCAATTGCAACTGTCTTCTTTTTTTCATCCCTGCAATTCTCCTCAGTATTTCGTTCCCCGAATCCGGGATATCTCAATGGACGAGATTCAGGGGTTTTCATGGAGAGGGGATTGATTCCCTTGGAAGTTTTCCCGTCAGGTGGGATTCAACGGATTTTCGCTGGGAAATTGAACTCCGGGGCACCGGTAACGCTTCTCCTGTTGTCTGGGAAGATACAATTTTCGTGACCAGTGCAGACGATGAAAATGATCTCGGATTCCTGCTTGCAGCAGACGGAAGGGAAGGTAAAATACTCTGGCAAAGAGAATTCAATGTGACAGATATCTCATTGCATGAGAACAATAAACTTGCTGCAGCTTCTCCCGCAGTTGATGAATCACAGGTATATATCATATGGTATTCCAGGGAAAAAACAACATTGACAGCCCTGACTCATAACGGAACCATCAGCTGGCAGGCAGAATTCGATGGTATAGAGTCAAGACACGGCGGTGGAAGTTCGCTAATGATGGCAGGTGATAATGTGATATTCACACGCGAACAGGAAGAGGATAGTTCATTGAAAAGCTCATGGGTTGCTGTGAATAAACAGTCAGGTAAAACTGCCTGGGAACTGGAACGGGAAACAGCTGTTGCAAATTCGTTTTGCACACCTCTCCTAATAGAAACAGGGAAAGGAGAGAATCAATTGATATTCGCCAGTCAGGCTCATGGCCTGACAGGTGTCGATCCGGGCACAGGCCGGATTTTGTGGGAACGCAAGGATTTGCTGCCAGCACGTGTCGTAGCATCACCGCTCTATTCGGATGGAATGATTGTAGTCTGCCGTAATGGTGAAGCCCTGGTTGTTGACATGGATCCAAATACCCTTCAGGCTGCAGATACGGCAAGGTACACACTGACCCGAAATATTTCTCCCTATGTACCCACACCCATAGTGGTCGGAGAATATCTCTTCCTTTTTATGGACAACGGTACTGTGGCATGTGTAAGGCTCGCCACCGGGGAACTGTTATGGAAAGAAAGACCTGCCGGGGCCATATTCGGATCACCGGTCTGTGTGGATGGCAATCTCTATTGTATTACAAAGGCCGGGAGGGTGATTGTTATCCATGCCGGTCCCGAATATCAGCTTTCAGGTATACATGACCTTGGTGAAGGCAGTTTTTCCACACCTGTAGTATGCAGCCCGGGAATAGTGTTCCAGACATTCTCCAGGCTCATGATGATTGGAAAGGAGTGAACAAATAAAAACTGGTTTATTGATACATAAGATCACATTATGAAAAATGCACTGTACTTAATTCTGTTTCTCTCAGCTCAACTTGTTTTGAATGCGCAGAGCCCATCCATCGGTGGATATAATGTCTATTATGGACATCTTCACAATCATACCACCGTATCGGACGGATCAGGCACGGAGGATGATGCCTATTATTATGCCAGGTACACGGCCGGACTCGATTTTTTCAGCACGGCCAACCATGTGGGCAGCATTGAAGAATCCGAATGGGCCACCGTCAAAACGGCGGCTGAAAAATACAATGAAGATAATGTGTTCACTACATTCTGGGGATTTGAATTTTCTGGAAGTGGTCACATAACCGTTATTAACACTGATGATTATACTGAAATATCAGATCCTCCGGCAAACACATTCCTGGAACTCTGTGACTGGCTCGATGCCCGCAACGGGGTGGCATTCTTTAACCATCCTGCACGTGGAGACGGTATTCGTTTTGAGGGTTTCGCCACCAAGCCATGTGATAAAATTGTTGGTATGGAGTTATTCAATAAAGGCGATGATTACTCGGTATATTATTACAATGATGGGTTTTACCCCGATGACGGGGGCCTGAGCCATTTCGATGAAGCCAACTCAAGAGGATGGAGAATAGGGGCCGCGGGAGGCGATGATAATCATAGCGGGACCTGGGGTACCGCCACAGATTTCAGGATGGCCATCCTTTCGGAACATCTGACCAGGACAGACCTGCTCGAAGCCATGCGGGCCAGGAGGTTTTTCTCCACCCTGGATAAGAACATTGCCCTCTCCTTTAAGATGGACAGCAGTGAAATGGGTTCCATCGTGACAGGAGAACCACATGATATACATATCCTGGCCACGGACGGTGACGGAGAGTCCTTTACACGGGTCATGATCTTCAGGAACGGATTTGAATTCAAGACCTGGGAAATCAACAGCGCTGATGTTAACCTCACCCTCCCGGTCAATACTTTCAGTGATGAGTATTATTATATCAAGGTCACCCAGGCCGACGGGGACGAGGCAATCTCTTCTCCCATTTTTATAAAGGGCGGACTTTTCAATATTCAACCGATCTGTTCCCTGACCTCACCGTTGAACGGGACCCATTTCGAGGCTCCACGGGTGGTTACCATTACGGCAGAGGCGTCGGATGAAGACGGATCGGTAGCATGGGTCGAGTTTTATGATGGAGGCATTTCCCTGGGTTCCGATTCAGTGGCACCCTATAGCGTGGATTTCGCCATCCCCGCCAACGGCGCTTATGAAATAACGGCAAAGGTGACCGATGATAACGGGTCATGGACCGTTTCTGCCCCTGTCTCCTTTACGGTTGGTGTGTACTCAAGGACGGAGACCTGGAGGATCTCGAACGGCATGGACG
>CAZIAU010000100.1:0-8219 GCA_964536755.1 uncultured Bacteroides sp.
CCTATAAGAAGCTGTTATGTTAACATAGCTTAGGGGCGCCTTTGCCGGCGCAGAGAACTTGCAGCTCTTTGTAAAGCTTGGATGCAGGGGTGCCTTGCGGGGCTTTACAATGGGCTGCAAACAGCGATGGCAAGGCAAAGCGCCAGAAGGGCGGGGTGTGGGGAAAGATCTCCTAGTAGGGCAGCTTTCCAGGATCCTGCCGGTTGTCCCAGAAAACAATCAATTGAAGTTCCTTTTTTCTCGGTCTTACCCGGTAGTACAGTGTATTCTGCTTGGTGACTAAACCCTTTCTGACGTTCTTCTTTTTCCTGGATTCCTCGAACATTTCTGGATTTTGCTTGATCTGTTCCAGCAGATGGTCAACCTTGTTAATGAAGTTTCGGATTTCTTTTTCAGTCCAAGCTTCTTCCAGGTGGTTAATAACTTCGAAGTATGTACGCCTGGCTGTGGGTGTCCAGAGGATCTCCATTAGTCCAGCTTGTACTTAGCCCGTACCTCTTTCATCACCTCCTCATGGGGGGTAAGTTCTCCACGATCCGCTTCAGCAAGACCTTCTTCGATAGCATTTCTTTCAGCCTCACCGATTTCATCCCACCAGTCGGCACCTTTCTCTTTCTTGAAGACAGCCTCCACCTTAGCCAGAACAGTTGGTTTTTCCGTGTTCAGGATCATTTGGACCAGCTCCAGTTTTTTCGCCTGTAGATTCATAGTTGCTTTCATTACCTATACAAATTTAACGATTAATATCCATTTATGTTTTTCTAAACTGATGTCGCATATTGGCATTACCTTAAAGGATGGAACAGTTCCAACTGCCGGGTCAGGTCCGTGAGATCCTGCAGACGATAACTCTCCGTGCTACGTATGCTTTTGTGCCCGGCCATATACTGCACCTGCCGGATGTTGTACTGCTTCAACCAGCCCATGATCACGCTGGCCCTGATCTGACGGCTCCCGGTTACCTCCGGATTGATACGTTTAACCTGGCTG
This sequence comes from uncultured Bacteroides sp., assembly GCA_964536755.1. GTDB lineage: Bacteria > Bacteroidota > Bacteroidia > Bacteroidales. Next base: position 991 of record CAZIAU010000100.1, read on the forward strand.
ATGATCCTGGATACCATCTCACCTGATTTCTTCACCGGGAACAAGTTATCCGAAGGCTCTTGTCGCTGCATATCCATGAGCTGCAGCCTGGTCCCATCCAAGTAAATCTTCATGGGCAGGATCTGTACGGTATCCAACTGCAAAAGCCGGGCATTGCTCTTTCTGCCCGAGGGGATGTAGATCTTGCCTTCTTCCAGGTTTAGGTACCGGAACTCAAGCTTGGCCACCTGGCCACTGTCAAGGCCCTGGTAGATCATCAGCCCCAGCACCACCGTGTTGCGCTGGTGGATGAGCACGGCCCTGTCCGATTGGTGATGCCACTTGGGAAGATTTGTAAATTCCTGGTAGATCTTATTAAGCTGCTCCTGCGACAGGATCTGCGGTAGGGCCCTTCGGCCCGCCTGGTTGATCCGTATCTGCCGGATCACATTCCGGGCAGCAGCCCTGCTATCTACCAGGTAATCGAAGTAGATCCTGATCGAGTTTACCATCCGGATAACACTCTGGTGCTCGATGCCGCGCTTACGCTCATGATCGATAAACTGCAGAACCTGGTTATAAGTGATCTGATCCGGATCTATGCCCTCACTCACAGACCAGGATAAAAATTGGTTTACATGGCTGTCCTGCACCCTGATACTCGTCTCAGAGTATCCACCGGCCTGTCTGTAGCTCCTAAAGTTCATTTACCAGGTGGGTGTAGATCTGTGTGCTCTCCAAAGACTGGTGCCCCAGGAACTGCTGGATCAGTTCGATCTGCATACCCGATTGCAACAGGTGAGTGGCAATCGAGTGACGGAGTGTGTGCAGCGAGGGATGTTTCTCCTGCAGGCTAATACTTGCACTGTTCTCAACCAAACGGCGCAGCCTGAGCGTCAGCGCCTGGTCACTGCACCGCTTGCCATACTGGTTCACAAAAAAGGATTCAGTTGAAAAAGAATAACCCGATAACAGAAAGGGCCTTCCCTCTTGCAGATACTCGGTGATATGCTCCAGGCTCTTCTCTGATATAGGAACGTACCGCTCCTTGCTGCCCTTGCCCTTTCTGACATAAAGCAGTCCTCGCTGGATAAGCACATCCGATACATCCAGGGCCACACCTTCACCCTTTCTTAAGCCACATCCGTAATAGATCCCCAACATAGCCCGGTCCCTTTGAGAGATGGCTCGTTGCAGGGATTGTGTCTCCGGCCGGACAAAGTGTCCCTGGTAATACGTGGCATCATACAGGGCCATGATATCCTCCTGGGTGAGGATCTCACGCGGCCGGTAGTTATGTTTCAGGTAAGACAGGTTATCCGGGATAGTGGCTTTTAGTTCGCTTTGCCGGAGGTATTCAAAGAACCTATTCACCGTACTGATCCCTACGTTGATCGTGGCAGTACTCAGGCCAGCTCCTTGCTGCTTATTTTTCCTCCGGTGCAGGTAACGGACATAGCGACCGGCCTTATATCTTGTTATCTTTTCAATTGAGTCTATTCCGCATCGCTCCAGGTACAGCAAAAACTCCCGGATATTTCTTCTGCGGGTCTCTACGGTCGAAGGACTGTATCCAAGAGTCTCCAGCCAATGCAAAAAGCCCTGCTCAAGGACTCTGAACTGCTCGCTGTGGATCGATTCGGTGATCATTTTCGTATTATTCAATTGAAAGAAAAAAAGGGTTGCTGCTTGTCCCCCCTGTGAAGCTTGTGAAGCTCACTTAAAAAAGCCCTGTAAGCCTTGCTATGACTGGGCCGGGAGTTTCACATTGGGGGTTGTGAAGCTCATGTGAACCCATGTGAAGCTATGTGAAGCTCATGATTATTAAGAACTTACACTTTGCTTTTTGAGCTTTTCCACCAGCATATCCAGCATATTGATCCCGTTTTTCAGCATCTCATAGTCATCCCAGATCACTACCTCATACTCATTACCCGTCTTATTACTCCGGCTTTTGCACTTAATAAAACCCCTTCCCTCCAGCTCATCCAGGAACCGCTTTAGCTGCATGGGATGAAGCCTGAAGTACTTGCGGATATCCTTGGCATAGAACACCGGATTGCCCTTTTGGGATTCATCTAGCAGTGATTTCAGACTCTCAAAGAAGTTGCGGGTCTTACCTCCCAACTCATCGGATTTTCTCAAAAGGCTGTCCTTACTCAGGTAGTTGGCCCATTCCACATCCTCCAGGGTAGCCGTGATATATGTATTCCCTTCCTTATCTGTAGTTTTCTTCCTGCGCTGTTGGTTCCATAGTGTAACAGCTTTGATCAGGGTCAGATAATGATTCTTGGTACGCATCTTCTTAAACACATGCGGCGGAAGCTCCAACTCCGGAGCAAACGGTATGATTACCTCCATCGGACGGATCAATAGCTGGCAAGCTTTTAATAAGCGGATATTCTCCTCGTAGTGCTGCATGTTTACAAGGCCTGCGGCCACCCTCCCCTGGTACTCCAACACTTCCGCTTCATGCTTTGGGTTCTCCTCAATCTGGATCAAAAAACTGCGATTGGCATTATCCTCGTAAATCTTATCCCGGGTCGTAGCCCCGGCCACACAGACCGGCCCTTCCACATGTAGATAGACCTGCTTGCTATCTCCTGTACGGCTGTTGGTGCGGGTGGAGAACCTCGAGATCTCCTGGTTGCTCATAAGCTCCCTTAAAGGCAGCAAAGCACTATAGGCCCCATCCAGGTCCTCCTGCAACAGGATCTTGTATTTTAAAAAGTCTTTCGGAGTATAATACAGGGTGTTTTCACTCAAAGAGGTGGTTACATGGATATGCTGCCGGGGTACACAACCGGCCACCCCCTGCAACAAATGGGTCTTCCCGCTGCCGCTGCTGCCCATAACAATGGCATGCAGCGGGTTCTTAAAGAACCGGGTCAAAAAGATAAAGAACAGCAGTGCAGCATTATCCTGCTGACCAATCAGCCCCAAATTGCCAAAAAGGCCATGAGTTCGCCTGGTAAGGTTCCCGGAATTCATAAACGTCGATGCCTTTTGCATAATACCCGATGGGAACCGATCCTTACCCTGGTCGGCTTTAACCTGCTCACTCTGTCGTTTCTCTTCCCGCTTTTGCTGCCGGTAACGCTCCAACTCCTTTGTAAGGCCGGCGATGGCATCGCCTACCACACTGCTGCTTACTTCCAGCTTCTCTGCTGCCTGCCTCACCAGCCGATCGCTCTGGCTATGGCTATACAGATCCGCCGTATCTCTAAAACTGGCATACTCATTTCCCTGAAGCTGTATATGCAGCGTGGCCCTGAGTCGGTTGACCGTGTGGATCTCCACTCCGCCCCATAAGGTGATCTGCAGCTGGTCAGTCTCATAACGCATGTAGTCGGCACTGACCTGTAACTCCGATGTGGATCCCGGAGTAGTGGTCACATAGCCCGCCTCTTTTTTATTTTCAATTGAGCTTTCGTTTTTTGTTTCCTTTGAATTTTTGCCTGTCAGGGCTCCTGACTCAGTTGAAAAAGAAGAAGATTCCGATTCTATCTGGCATGGTTTTCTGCCATCCAACAGATGAGCAAAAATCCCCGGATCATGCAGCTGCAAAAGGCTGTTTACATCTTCTGATTCCGAAGTATCCACCCAGGTTACCACCAGATCCTTTTTGATCTGCCAGAGATCCTTTGATATGCGCTTTATCACCTCTCTTCCGGCTGCATCCCCATCAAAAAACAGTATTACCTCTTTCAGATTCTTAAGGGCGGCTATTGCCTCCCGGTGTTCAGTCGTATAACCGTTGGTACCATACAGAGCAAGGATACTGTACTGTTTCATAATCTCCGGCAGCTGCTGTAAAGTAGCCGCATCAATAATAGCCTCTGTAAGGATCAGTCTCTCTGTCTTGGGATCCGGATATCCGGGATACAGACCCCTTTGATCTCCTTCCAGGTAATGATGCTCCTGCTTTACCGTATGCCGGCCATACAGACTGGCCACCTGTCCAGACTCATCCAACAATGGGAACACCACACAACCGTTAAACCGGGTGTAGTACACACCCTCCCTGCCGAACTTATCCGCTTTAAGCAGACCCACCTGCAGCAACTCCCGCTTATGATCCTCTGTTATACCACTTCGCTTATGTAAGCTGCCCGTATCATACCCAACACTCAGCTTCCGGTAATCAAGCAAGCGGGATTCCAAATAATCCATTCCGCTTCTGTTCCTGGTGCCCAGGCTACGGGTAAAGTGTGAGAAGGATTCGGTGAGGAGCTTGGATCGCTGTTCCATGGATAGTGCCGGTATTGTGGCCGAAGGATTCATTTGGCCCATCAAAGAACCAACAGGATCACTATATCCGGCCAGATCCTTGGCTTTTAAAATAGCTTCATGCTTGCTAACTCCCTCTTTCTTCATAATAAAATCTACTTGGTCACCACTGCCGGCTGTACAGTTGCTGCTAAAGCAGGTCCAGGTATCTGTTTTCGGGTATACCTGCATGCTCGGGGTCTTATCATCATGGAAGGGGCAGCGGAGGCGGTGGTTACGGTCGCATTGAAGACCGTAATGCTTCAAAACGGCGTTGATCGACAGGCGCTGTTTGATCTCTTGGATTTCCATGAAAAAATAATTTTGAACCCTTTACGGTCAAAATTAGTCTTATCATGTTTAACGAACAAGTCTTTTATGATTTTATTTTCCCCTATAAGGTTCGTATATTTGCCTAACACCTGTATTACAGGGCTAAATGAACTCTTTTAAGGTTAATAACTATGACTTCTTTTGGTAAAAAAATAGCAGCGCTACGCAAAGAGCTGAAGATGTCCCAGACCGATCTGGCTAAAAAACTCTCGACCTCTGTATCGGTGATCAGCCGCTATGAAAGAGATGAGATGACACCATCCATCGATGTCGCCAAAAAACTGGCAGGGATATTGAATACAACTGTTGGATACCTGTTGGGGGAGTCCGATCAGGAGAATATTCTTAAGGATCCAGATATGCTCAAACGTCTAAACGATATCGAAAGCATGGAACCCGAAGAAAAGAACCATGTACTCTTTACGCTTGATGCGCTAATCCAAAAGATAAAACTTAAAAATATTGCGGCCCTGTAATACGGGCAGACAAACATTAAACACAAGATCATGGGAGCACTAAGGCAACAATTCATTGAGGATAACCAGGGCAAAAGAATCGCTGTCCTGATGCCCATTGACCAGTACAATAAGATGATGGAGCAACTGGAGGAGATTGATGATGTCCAGGCTTACGATGCTGCCAAGGCAGAAGAAGATGAGATCATCCCCTTTGACCAGGCTATAAACGAGATCGAGAAGGAACGCAATGACCTATAAGATCTCCATCCTACGCAAAGCCCAAAAACAGCTGGCCAAGATCCCCACCAGCGACTACAAGAAAATAAAACAAGCCATCCTGGACCTTGCTAAGGACCCCAGACCATCAGGGTCAAAAAAACTCAAAGGCCGCCAAGGCTGGAGGATTAGGCAGGGTAACTACCGAGTCATCTACGAGATACAGGATGACCAACTAGTCATCATCGTCCTGGATATCGGACATAGAAAGGATATCTATAGGTAAATTAATGAAAGATCTATACTATATTCTAGCTCCATTTTGAAGCTCTCTTAGTTTTCGCCAATGGATAAAGAACAATTTATGCTCTTCATGGAAAACAAAAATAGTATCACTGAATGGCCCCTTGTAAATAGAGTCTCCCAGATGTATATGATCCTGAAGAAATTCATTACGATAATCTGGATTTTCATAAACATCAACAATGAACTTTCCAGAATCTAGGGTCACGAAACTGATACCCTTCTCTTTTTTAATGTGTAGTATCGTACCATAGATCTCATCATCAGTACGAAATTTCGAGTACTCATCGTGCAATTTTTGTATACGATGATTCTCATAGAACACTGCAGCAAGAAAAACAATAAGCATACAGCAAATCCAAAATACTGTTCTATATTTTCTTTTCATGAAGAGCAACTGAAAATCAATACAACCAAGTTTGATTATATGTGATTGATCCTGAGGTAAAATGTGGACTAGCACCAGTACCTGCGCCGAAGCCTGTCCCAAGCAAGAACTCTCCTTGATGATTTCTATTAAACATTATACTGATGAAACCACCCGCAACAATTGTTTCTCCTACAGTTAAGTCAATATCAAATGATGATCCTACAAAAGTGTTCGCAAGAGTGAAGTTATTAATGTCACCGAAGTAATAATATTTCATACTTACAAGCTGAGCACTGACGCCAACACTTCCACCACCAACTAAACTTGATGTTATAAAACTTCTGTATTTCAATCGGTCGGGTCCTCTAAGAACAAATAGACCACCATATAAGGATAATGATCCAGCAACACCTCCTTCTGCAGAACCGTTTAATTCTACAGAGTATGCAGCAGGGATAATTGAAGCTTTATTTAATTTGCTAGCTATTATCCTTTTAAAGAAATTCGCGTCTCCGTATGCTTTTACTCCAGAGATAAAGTAATCATAGTTATAATAGCTTCCGGTAACTTTCCAAAATGCCAGATCAACAACTTTCAACGCCCCAGTTGGGCTTGTCATGATATATCTCTGGTTCCCCAGATCATCCGTTCCATACAATTGCTGCTGATATCCCAATAGACCATATCCGGCCACAACAGCATCATTACCAGTTAAAGTATGTTCAGGTGATATAAGATGAGGCATTATTGTGCTATTGAAATCACCTGCGGACAATACATGACTACTGATAGTATTGCTATATGTCCCGCTGGACCAATTATACCACCAGGTGTAATTAGCTGAACTGGAAAAAGCATTCTGATAGGGTGCTCTCCCCCCGCTGGTAGCGTTTCTAATTGATCCTCCCAGCCAATTAAGCACCCCCTGGTCTGATGCGACAATAGGATTCACGTAGTATCCGGAGGGGTCAGAGAAGGTAAGGGGGTTATTCAGGGCATACGCATACCGATTATAACTATTGGAATACCCTGGAAATTGCACATATGGATCCGGACTAAGGAATCTGCCTATAATCGGATCATACATTCTTCCATTCATATTAATCAGGTTGAACTCTTCAAGGTGCTCATGTCCTGTAAAACCTCTTCCGGCAAACAGTTCTCCAGCAAATTCCTCAGTCCAGTCGTCAGCATTCCTTGGTATACCCCAAGCATTGAAACTGTAATTATTGACACTGCTGGTTGAAGCATTCACAATGGTTGACAATGATCCCAAATGATCAGATAAGACATAATACATG